>JANMDL010000235.1:0-4326 GCA_031376295.1 Chitinophagales bacterium | reverse complement strand
GGGTTTATCCGGCTTGGCAGGTTTTTTAGTTTTGTCATCAGCAGGTTTTACCGGTGTTGCCGGCTGCTGGTCTTTTTTATCTTCCGGCATTTTATCCTGCTTACTGGTACCTGTATCTTTTACGGCTGGTTTTATCTGGCTCTCAATTGGTATTTCCGGCTCAACCATATCATTTCCGCCTTCGTTATCAGTACCTGTTTCATCTGTAAAATCACCCGCATCGCCATTACCTTCATCTTCAGTATAAGTGCTACCGTCGCTTCTGTTTACAATAGAAGCAAAATTCTGATCAGCATAAATCGGGTTATTATCTATATCCGCCGGTTTGTCAAAATCCTTCATTTTACCGTATCCCAGGGTTTTATCAGCATATACCTTCTTCATAAAATAGCCCCATTTGGGAAGCGCCATTTCATTACCGCCTGATGTACCTGCATAAATCCTGATAAAGGGATCATCACAACCTACCCATGTACCTGCAAGCAGTTCAGGCGTGTAACCTATAAACCAACCATCGGCATTATCGTTGGTGGTACCCGTTTTGCCAGCTTTTTTTACTGGTATACCGTATCCGTTAAGTGCTTTACCTGTACCCGACTGTACCACACCTTCCATCAGCTTCACCATAGTGTAAGAATCAGCTTCACTTATTACCTGCTTCGAATCAGGAATAAACTCCTGCAGCAGGTTACCGTTCTTATCTTCTATCCTTGTGAGCAGCACGGGCTGTGTGTTGTACCCTTTGTTGGGGAACATAGTATAAGCCCGCAGCATCTCCAGCATAGGTATTTCCGCAGCACCCAATGCAATGGATGGATAGGCTGGTATATTGGCCTTGATACCGCATGTATGGGCAAACTCAACTGTACGTTTCGGGCCGATGGTTTGCATCAACCTGTAGGCTGCTGCATTTTTGGATTGTGCCAGGCAGTAAGCCATCGTACCAGCACCACCGGTAATGGTTTTACCACCTAATGTAATAGAACCGCCAGCAATGGGCGTTTCGGGGCCATAGCCTGCATCCTGCACTGCCAATGTGTACAATAGTGGCTTAAAAGTAGAGCCTACCTGCCTTGATGCTGTAACGTGGTCGTATTTAAACCATTTATAATCAATGCCGCCAACCCAGCATTTTACAGCACCCGTTTTGGGGTCAATCGCTACAAAAGAAGTTTGCATCAGTTGCTTATGATACTTTATTGAGTCGAAAGGTGTGAGGGTAGTGTCTGTTTCCCTTTTGGCATTCCAGGCGAATACTTTCATTTTTACCGGCAGGTAAAATGTCTTTTTTATCTGCTCTGGTGTCAATCCTTCTTCTGTAAGATTTTTCCACCGGTCGGTATATTTCATCGCAGCTTCTATTACATTATCATGTCCCTTCCACATACGTGTACCGTTGCCCCTTAATATTGAATTGAGTTTGCGCTGTATTACCGGCATGTGCTGCACCACCGACTCTTCGGCATATTGCTGCATTTTTGAGTTAATGGTGGTATACACTTTTAACCCGTCACGGTACATATTGTAATTTTCACCGGTTTTTGGGTTGATATGTGTCTTACACCAGGCCTTAAGAGTGTCGGCAAGCACACCACGAAAATAAGGAGCAATTCCCTTGTCCTCATCCAATGGTTTAAAATTGGTAATCAGTGGTTTTGCCTTCAGCTTCTCAGCCTGCGGGGAAGTAATGTACCCTGCTACTTCCATCTGGCTGATTACAATATTACGGCGGGTAAGCGATGCATCCGGATGACGTACAGGATCGTAAATAAATCCTTTTAACATTCCAACCAGTACGGCTGCTTCCTCAATGTTCAAATCTTTAGGTTCTTTTTGAAAATATGCCCTGGATGCATTGCGGATACCGTACAGATTACCCCAGGCAGCCCTGTTAAGGTATAACGTTGTCAGTTCTTCTTTTGTGAAATTCCGCTCCAGTTTTACTGCAACAATCCACTCTTTTATTTTTTGAAACGAACGGGTAATCATATTGCCACGGCCCTGGTTCAGCATCATTTTAGCTATCTGCTGCGTAATGGTACTTCCGCCGCCATCACGCCCCAATTTAAACACCGCCCTGCCAAGCGCCTCGCCATCAATACCCGAATGATCCTTAAAGCGCACATCTTCTGTAGCTATCAAAGCATTCACAATATTGGGCGATATCTCATTATACTTTACCTCACTCCTGTTTTCAGAATAAAATTTCCCCATCAGTTTGCCATCGCTGCTGTATACCTCGCAGGCGAGGTCTGCCTCTGGGTTCTGCAATTCTTTTATAGAAGGCATTTTGCCAAGCAAGCCATAATTGGCTCCTGCCATCAGCAGCACAAAAAGGAGGAATCCTGCAAAAAAAACACGCCATAATATTTTGACTGACCTTTTCATCTTTTTTATTTATTATTTTTTCTCTCTCCCCGGGGTTAAAACCCGGGGCAATGGAACTGTGCTATAAAAAAACCTTGAGGTAATGTAAACCCGGGCAATATACACAACGAAACAAATCCTTCGATAAGTACTCTTTTGCTAAGCCGGGTTTTAACTATTACATTGCATCAGGTTCTAACCATTACATTGCATCGGGTTTTAACCCGATGATGATGATGATGATGATGATGATATTAAAACTTTCCAGGGTATTGCGTATTCAGCAGTTTCCTGTAATTAATAATATCTTTATTATTTTTCAACCGCTGCAGGTTATCCTCCGAAATAATGATAAATGAATACTTAGCTGCGGGCAACCAGGATACCTCTGACGGTGCTGCACGTTTCAGTTTTTCGTAATACTGCAAAGCTGCATCGGCACCAGGAAATTTCACAAACACAAGCAGATTCCTGTCTTTGTCAAGCGTGTCCTTATTTACCTCCAGTGGCTCGGCATTATAACTCTCTCTGCTAAATCGTACAAAGGCATTCTTTGCTTCGTTTACATACACAGGATCTACTTTATCTAATATCATCAGCACATAATGCGGTGCTGCAATATCTAAACGGAACGGGCCACTTACCAACGGCGCCACTTTTTTAACCGTATCTTTTACTACTGGCTGCACCGGGGTTACTACTGCACTGCTGTCTTTGGGTCTTATTACTACAGGGCCCTGTACCGGCCTTGTTACAGCTACCGGGCTGTCATCCACTTTTATGGGATCATCTTCCTTTGCACGGGTTATCTGCAGGCTGGTAAGATAAGTTTCAATCTCATTACGCCGTTTAAGCACATCCATCAGGTTTTGTGCTTTTGCCTTTAAGGGCGATTTAGGATAAAGATTTACAATATCGCTCAGTACAAGGTGAGCCGTGCTGTCGTTACGCTGCTTTACATAATACATTGCCTCGATATACAGCAATTGCGGCGACCAGTAATTTTTGCCATAGATACTGTCGGCTGCTTTCTTTTGCGCCAGTGCCTCCTCAAACCTGCCTTCGATAAACATATTATAAATGGCTTCGTAAGTTTTGGTGGCTGCAGGTGTTTTGGCAGAAGGATTTACAGCGCCGGGATTCGTAATCATTTTTGCAGCTTTGCTGCCGGCAAGCTTTCCACTTGTAAGCAGGTTTTTGTAATACGCCGCTTTGGAAGTGTTGCCCAGTTTACTGTAACAGAAAAATAAATTCAGGTACACATCCCCATCATGCAGGCTATCAGGATAACGATCCAGGTATACATCATAAGTAACGATTGCCTGTTCGTAATCTTCCAGTTCCTGCTGGTACAATTTGGCCAAAGCATACAGGTTCTCAGAAAGTAATGCATTGCTTGCTGCCAGTTTCTCCGGTGTAAGCGGCAGGTTTTTCTGTAATCCGTCTGCAGTAATATCTTCCGCCGCTGTTTGTTCCCCCTTAGTTTCTCCTTTTGTTTTGCCGCCATCTGCCGGTAAGGTGTTGGCATTATTGCCTGAAATAGCCGCTTGCATGGCTGCTTTGCGGCGCCAGTTATCAACATTTGTCCTATCGCCCCATTTTGTTCTGAACTCATTAAAACCCCTGCTCTTCAGTGAATTGTTGTAAAAATACCAGGCTCCTGATTTGCTGCCATTGCTTTCAAAAAGATCTACCGGCTTGTTCTTATCACTGTCAAAACTTATTGGCCCGCTGCTGCCGCTGTTGTCTTCTTCTTTTAAACCACGCTCTTTGCGCAGTTTTTTCGACATTTTTTTCAGGAATGCATCCCGGTCGGCAGGCGCCATGGCCACCTGCGCAATCGGGGTCAGTGCGTACTTGAACTTGGCTTCCTGCGTGTTCTTGAGCATCACGCGCTTCGATCCTTTTTCGCGGATCACCCGTTCATCGTTGGGTAAGTTGAACGCGGCGGTCTGCACG
>JANMDL010000216.1:0-48481 GCA_031376295.1 Chitinophagales bacterium | reverse complement strand
ATTCAGAAAACAAAAGGGCCATCTGATAAAGAACCTAATGGTGGTGACTACTGGCGGCAGGCTGTGTTTTATAAAATACTTGTAGACAATTACCAGCAGAAAGACTGGAAAGTGGTAAGTACCGAATTTGATTTTGTGGAGCCGGATAAAAAGAAAGAATACCGCAAAGAAAAAATCATTATTGCCCCCGAAGATACCACCACCGTGGGCCAGCAGATAAAAACGGTGTGGGACAAAATACAGGCCCGTGATTTTTACACCGGCTGCGGCAAACCCGACTGCCACTGGTGCAATTTTGTAAAAGAGAACAAACTGGCTGTGGCGCTGCATGATGTGGTGGAGGAGGGGGAGTGATAATTAATTTAACTCCCTGTTTATAAAACCACAAACAGGCAACCGAATCAGTAGATATTGCTACTTATGTTTATTAGTTGAAGCGTAGTATGTTTTCCCAATTGTATCAACAAGTGGAAGGTTGTAAATTGGCTTTTTTATTAATCCTGCCTTTTTCATTTCGGTTATGAGTTTATCAAAATCCTTTAACTTCTGTTCTTCCAAAGGATTTGATAACTCTTTTGAAATTGTATCAGTAAGTTTGTCAGTTAATAATTTCATATAGCAATATTAAATAAATTTTCTTGAATGTAAGAACACCTCTGAGCCATTTCTGAGAATATACTGGCAAATCAGGTCATTATATTGTCTTATTAAAGGTTTTAACACTGTATCGGTTGAATAATCTTCAATTTCAAGCCTTAGTATATTTGTTAACGTGAAAATTCCAATTGAACGACCGTGTGAATGCCACATTTTGTTATCCCCTAAAACACTTGCGATTTCGGTGGCTCTTTCTTCCTTTTCTTGTAGGGTAACTGATTGTCCAATCTTTGCTGAATTACTACGATGAACATCCCAATTTTTAAATTTATATTGTACTAGCCACTCTTTTAATAAAGCTATTGTAAGATCTCTTGCCTGTTCATGTCGTCTTAACATTGCAAGGTCTTGTTGTGTCAACATTACTAATTCAGCTTGTGAAAGTGTTCCATTTAATGATTTTTCTATAAGTGCCTCTACTTTGTCGAGATAGCCTAAAGCAGGTACCCAATTAGTACCGTTAAACACCTGTGGGTCTATTGGGCCAAGTGAAGAAGAATAATCCATAAATATTTTATCCCCTGACATGCAAAATATTGTACCAGCAGAATAGGCTGAATCTGGCACAATAAAATAAACTTCTTTATAATGATGCCGGGTTATTTTAACTAGTTTTTCAACAGTTTCGGCACTTCCTCCAGGAGTATTTAAAAATATACAAAGTGTGTCATTTTTTACGGCATCCGATTTTAAATCTTCTATGAAATCCCGAAACGGTTTTTCTAATGAATCAGCAATGGGCCCATAATAAAATATCACATCCGCATTAAAGTGTGTTTCAAGCTTGGCTAGCCTTTCATTTAATATTTCATGTAAAGTAGAATCAAAAATAGGTTTCATATGTTAAATTTATTTTAGCGGCACAAGTATTATTTCAATTATATTATTAGATTGTTCCCTTAAAATCAGTGTGCTATTATTCACTGCTGCTAAACAAATATATAAAATAAACGAACAAGATGCAGCATCATAAGGTTATCACTGCAAATAAATTTTTTATCTTATCTGTGCTGTTTTCTCTTCGCTAAATTTTCGTCAAGTAACATAGGGCTGGTGTGCCTTAAAGAAGTATTACGAATCGTAAGAAAAGGCATGACTGAAATTTAAAGGGCGGCTGTAATTAATAAGTTGTGTATGGTCGTCAGTAATATTTTTTGCCAGGAAAGATACATTGCCATAAGCCTCAATACCCTCTTTTATTGCATCATTTCTGTTGAGCCAAACACCCAGCAGTACGTCTTCCTTAATAACGGCAAAACCGCCATCAGGATTTTTGGCACACAACCCGTCTTTTATTTTGTAGAAATATTTGATTTCTGTATCCAATATGCCCGGCATTTTAAAAAATTTGAATGTAAGTTACGCCTGTTTCCCTGAAAATAATATGCCCTTTGTTTTTCGGGTGTATTCCAGATTCCCCGAGCAGCCGACCGGGCTGCAAAACAGTTGCAATAACTATATGAGCGAATCTTTACACCGTTTTTAAAAGATGACAACTGCCCGGAAGATTTGAATTAGTAATTTCCCTTTAGGTTTTATCGCTAAGCAATTAATTCGGAATGCTTTTCTGATCGTTTTCTGTGCTTTTCCTTGATGAAAAGCACCAAAAATCAAGGGCTGCGGAAAAAAAAGCTAAAAATTTCCCTGTCTGGCTAAAATGAAATCAGTCACAGCAGTGGAATAAATCCCAGCAATAGTGCGACTTACCAGCTAAGAACATGGCCTGGCAGTGGTAACATCAATGTCATTTTTTACCCAGCCATGAAAATTTTCTTAACGCAATTTTTTCCGATGCCCGTCCTTCGAAAACACTTTCTGAATAGGAATGGATGGGTATTTTAATTATATGCCGCACACTGCTATTCGTTTCTTTAGAAGTTGGAATGTTGCTGTATATCAATCACCTGGCTTTGGGTTATATATAATTGTCGCTGGCGTGTGCAGACACGCCAAGGCAAACTGGTTGTTGCCTTTGTTTAGCTTGTAGTTTTAGTAACGTGCAGCAGGACAGCATTCCTGCCAGTGGTAGATACCAGCGTCAGCATCCCGTATTGCGGGACAAGCTATGCCCTTCCGAAGGTTGGGCGGTCAGACGCTGACTGGGTGAGGGCTTCCCTTTCAGCACTTCGGTCTGACGGACTAATCTGCCTGTGGCGGAAAAGCCACGTACAGACCGGTGCTGCCTGGCCTTGCTTCTGTCTTCGCAGGGCTCCAGCCCTGACGCCTTATGTTACTTTTTAGAGTTGACGGTTTAGTAACGTGCGGCAGCAGGGCTGGAGTCCTGCGCCAGTTGTAGACTAAATTGGTCTGAAAATTTCATGAGTAACGGTCTGACATTTTTTTAAAATAAAAAAATATTTTTTGAGCAACTGGGTCGAATGGGTCTTTTGTGAGTCCTTGATGAATATTATCTATTCCACGAACAACCAAATAAACCGACGCAGTCAATATTGCTAAATAAAACTCCGATTTAGGCACTTCTCGGGTATTCTCAATTGCAACTCTGTTTGCTGCAATAGCTAATCCAATTAACACTTCAGTAATTCCATATACACCACGTAAACGCAAACGAAAGTAGAATAATAAAAATCCAAGCGCAAGCGTAATAAGAAGTGTAGTTATAATTGTGCCATTCTTTGAAAGCGATGGCGCCTGAATCCAAAAAAATAAATCTTTTATAGAAGCTCCAAGCGAATAGTATATTAATGCGACAAATATTATAAGCACAGGTAATACTAATATTATTACCTTATTTCCAGCCGAAGATTTTGTGAGCCCAGATTTTCTGATATAGGTTAATCCAACTATTATGACTATCAAGGCTATCGGTATAGCTGTGTATAAAGTATATCGAAAGACATCATCGATTGAGCGTGTAAGAATGGTATGAATTATTGCCCAGAAACTAAATGCTGTAACTAGTAACTGAATAATGAATGGAGTTTCTAACTCATTCTTCTTTGGTAATCCCTTTGGGGTGTCCAAATCATCTGCATTATGAGGATTTCCTAATTCGTCATTCATAGACTTAAGTATTTTTTCTTTGCATTTTAAAGATAAATCCACTTAAAGCAAACACCCTACTCCCCCATCTCCCGCCTCATCTTCTCCACACTACTCCGCCGCAAACCACTAAACTTAACAATATCATCAGTAGCAAGGCCAGATGCAATCATTCTTTCAGCCATCGCCCTTGCATGTTTATCAATCGCCTCTTTTGCAATTATCTCCTCCTTCCAGGCCTTTATCTCCTCTGTTTCGGCCAGGGTAATTTCGTATTTACCGCTTTTGCTCAGCAGCAGCATATAGCCACGGTCTTTAAAGCTGTAGTACTCCGTTTCGGTAATTACTAAGTGGTCGGCTACATCAATATTTAATAATTTGCCGGCCTTCATCATGTGGTCGGTAAAGTTTTTATCAGCTTCGTTGGGGGTAAGTATGCCCAGCTCACCGCTGGGGTGGTTGTGTATCAATACTATACGGGGCGCAGCTTTGTATATGGATATGCGAAACACTTCGGGCGGCTTTACCTGTACCCGGTTTACCGAGCCAAGGTTTATCAGTTCCACATTCAGCAGCCTGTTTTTATTATCAAGGCTGGCTACCCAAAAATGTTCTATAGCCCGTCTTATCTTGCTTTCACGCATCAGTATGCTCTGCATTACGGGGTACAGGTCGCCACCGTGGTTTACTTCTTTATTGCGCTGGTTTTTATTTAGCCTGGCTTTCATTGCTGGAAAGTTATACTGTTTTTCTGTTTTGGGATTGATGTAGTGCAATATAAGGATTTTTTTTGAAAAGTTGACGGACGGCAGCAGGCAGTTAACAGGGGAGCCTTTATTGCATCAACAGCCACTACCCGCAGGTAAATACACCGTGCAGTATAATAAGAAAAACTCACATGAGCGTATAAGCACCGTGCAGCAATATACCAGCTAATTCACCTGACCATATATGCACCATGCAGCAGCATACAAATTAACTCACCTTGGCTTATATACACCGTGCAGCAATATGCAAGCAAACTCACCTGGCCATATATACACTGTGCAACAGCATACCAGTAAACTCACATGACCATACATGCACCGTGCAGTAGCACACCAGTGAACTTACATTGGCATATATGCACCCTGCAGCAGCATACAGTTAAACTATCATCTACATACCTGCATGGTGCAATACCATTTATGTGCATTACCATACATACAATTGCACATTGCCCGTGCAGGGCATAAAAAAGACCGCCCCAAAGCGGGCGGTCTGCAACCGGCAAGGCATAGCCAGTGCTTAATACTTTTCTTTTTGAAAACCCCATTTGCGCAGCTCCCCTTCAAAAGTGTGCGGATAATTGGCCTCAATTAGCCCTATCAGGGAATTAATTACCGTTGTAAGTTCCTGCTTTAGCTGGTTTTTATCGCCCACCTTACTGCTTACCTGCCCGTCGGTTTGCGTGGCCTGCTGCAGCAGTGCGCTGTAGTTGGTACTGAGCCTGCTCCAATACGCTGCACCATATTTTTTACCTGCAAATCCTTCTGCATCAATACCCGCTATAACCAGCTTTAGCAGGTTTTTACGTTTATTTCTGTCTGCAGGAAAACGGTAGCTGTTACCAATGCGCTCAATACCAAATGATGCATAGTAGGCGGGGGCTTTTTTCTCGTACTTTTCTTTAAGATACCCTTTTACCTGGCTCAGCCCGTTATCAATGTCAGCATCGGCCCCGGCCAACTGGCTTGTAAGCGGTGAGCGGTTACCGGCAGTTTTTTGTTTACTGTCTAATGTGCCGTTGAACTCTGCCACTTTAGCTTCAAATTCCTTTTGTGTAATGTACAGCAGTATAAAAGCCGGTATAAGCTTCCATTGCTCATTTACCTGGCTGCACAACTGGCCAAAGTCATTGTCTTTTGCAGGGATTCTTCTTTTGTACTGCCTTGCAGTGGCGGGTGCACCGGCACCGGGTTGTTCTGCCCCGGTTGGCGTATAAAATTTTTGAATTTTCATGTACTATATTTTTAGTAATTAATACATTAAAATTAAACCCCTGTTTAAAAATAAAAATGCATGGTGCTGTTAAAATTTATTTAAAATAGAGTGGTTGATATATTATTGGACAGGAAAGATGCTGGCAAAACAGGTTAGTGCCTGGTTGTTTTTACTTCGCCGAAATATGTTTTATGCCATCATAAACTTTTATACAGCATATACTAAGCGGCAGGGCATTGCAGGGTTGGTTGAAAATGATGTCGCCTTTGGCTAATACTTATTTTACCCATTTTACAGGCTGCCTGGCTTTAGTAAGGTGCGGCAGCAGGACAGGAGTCCTGGGCCAGAAGAGTTTTATTCTTTCTTATAAAAAAACTCATAATCCGGGGCACTGCTGATAAGAAAACTTGATTTGTTCCTGTAATCACCACCATTGTGAGCAGAATAATGACACGCCTCACAGATAATTACACAATTGGATACATCATTTGTGCCACCCATCTGGCAATGGCGCATGTGGTGTGCACGGGCTCCTTCGCCATATTTATGGCTTATTTGTCCAATTTGCCGCAGGCTTTCAATTTTTTCTCCACAAGAACCGCATGTATAGTTCTGCCGTATTAACGCCTGCAGCTTTACTGATTCAGGAAATTCTTCACGTTCCATTTTTTTTATTTTGATTGCTATTCATATCGTTAAACCTCCATTGAGTGACCTGTATTAGCATGAATAAAAAACCTGCCTTGTAATGGCTAATCTATCCTCCCCTCACTCCCACCCGCTTCCACCACAGCGGCTGCAATTGATGTTACCGCTGCCGCTGCAACCTGAGCAATTATTTTTACCATCGCCGCCGCAGAATGAGCAGGAAGAATTAGCACTATCGCCATCCATATATCCTGTACCACCACAGGAGCGGCAGGAGAGTGATCCGGAGCCGCCGCAGGAAGGGCATGAAAATGTACCTCTGCCACTGCAGGTGGAGCAGGAAGTACCGTTTTGTGCAGTATCAAAATCTGCTTGCTGAAGGGAATGCTGGTATGCCATAATTGCTGTGTATTTTCCCTCAAAATAGTAACTGGTTTTTTAAAAGTGAAATTTTTACCGGCTTTATTTTAAAGCAGCAAGATTAAAATCTCACCACTCCGGTCAGGTGCAGGCCTGAATGAATGCCCGGGCTGGTGCAGCAAAACTTCCATACCTTTATACCAGTATCAATCATCGCACCATGCAAATGAAAACGTATTCCCTTACCATACCAAAGCCCTGCCACCAGGGTTGGGATGATATGATACCCAATGATAAGGGACGATACTGCCTGTCCTGTGCGAAAACGGTTACAGATTTTTCGGTAATGACAGATGATGCGATACAACAGTTTTTCACCAATAACGAATTGCATTCTGTTTGCGGCAGATTTAAAAATGTCCAGTTAGAAAGAATCCGCATAAAGGTACCCGGTTACTTTTTTCAGAAACGAATCCCCGGCTGGAAGAAATTCCTGGTGATTTTCCTCATTTGCTTTGGCAGCAACTTTTTTTCTATTGATGTTTTACTGGGCGATTCAAAAGCCTTGTATGCGCAAACGGAAGCCAATCGTTCCGGCAGTAAAAAAGCAAAAAAATTCCGCATAAAAAAATTAAAAAAACAATACCGGCGGCATAAGCGCCAATTGTTTGTACCAATAAACTTTGACCACACAATGATATGTGGCAACATCAGGCCGGAATATGTCCCCCCGCTTCCTATGTACCACCCGCAAGATTGTACACTCAAAGCTGAAACTTCAGAACCACCAGCAAAAAATGATTCGGCAACCAATATTTCTGCCATGAAAGACGGAACCGCCAAAAGCAACAAGAAACCGGAAAAAAAGCAGCTTCCCCTTCAACCTGCTGAGTTTATCCTCCCCGCCATTGTAAGACTCCGCAAAAGAAGCACCGGCAAAAAATAATACTGGTGGAATTTAACACCCGTATTTTTGCAAAAAGTAAATAACGACCATTCCATGAACGAGGCAACAGCTCCTTTTTATCATTTCAATCAACCCATCAACCAATTACCGGATAATGCCACCACAGTAATGCTTAACAACAGCATGGCATTTGCCTATCACTCATCCCTGCCCATTTACCAGCCAACACCATTGGTTGTGTTACCAGCCATGGCCAAACGGTTCAATGTGGGCAATATTTTTCTTAAAGACGAATCGCACCGCTTTGGGTTAAATGCTTTTAAGGGATTGGGTGCCTCGTACGCCATTTATGAAATATTGCAAAAGCATCCTGACATAGATACGTTCTGTAGCGCTACAGATGGCAATCACGGGCGGGCAGTGGCATGGGCGGCTAAGCAGGCTGGTAAAAAAGCAGTAATTTTTGTACCAAAAAACATTGTCCCCTACCGCATTGCTGCCATTGAAAACGAAGGAGCCAAAGTAATAAAAACGAATGGCAATTATGATGAAACCTGCCTGCTGGCAGAAATGACCAGTAAAAATGAAGGCTGGCAATTAGTGCAGGATACTGCCTGGGAAGGTTATGAAGATATACCGGCTTACATTATGGCGGGGTATCTTACCCATTTTGCCGAAATGGAAAACAGCGTACACTCCTTACCCAAACCCGGGATTGATATAGTTTTTTTACAGGCAGGTGTGGGTAGTTGGGCGGCAGCAGCCGTATGGTATTATGTTACCCGTTATGGAAGCAACCGCCCGAAGATTGTATTGGTTGAACCCGTTGAATCAAACGGTATACTGCAGTCGTTTAAGCAGGGGCAACGTACGCTCCCAACAGGCAACCAGCAAACGATTATGGCTGGGCTCAATTGTGGCATCCCCTCTTCCACCGCCTGGGAAATAATAAAAGACAATGTGGATGCGGTAGTAATGATTGAAGACGGTTTTGCCATGCAGACTATGCGTATGCTGCATACACCCGCAGATACAGACCCGCAGGTAATTTCCGGCGAATCTGGCGCAGCGGGCCTTGCCGGTTTTATAGCAGTGATGACAGATGAAAGATATGCGCCATTGAAAAATGCCCTGGGCATCAACGAAAATTCAAGCATTCTTTTTTACAGTACAGAAGGAGCTACCGATCCGGATGGATATAATAAGATTGTAGCGGCTGCCATGTAAACCATGACAGATTGATACAACTCCTGAGGCTGCTTTTTCACATTATAAAAAACAATATCTTTAAGTTTTGTTACTATCATATATAAAAACAAAACTGTGCACAATTTAATTATTTCCCTTGCCTGCATCTGCTGCATTGCAGCCTGCACACAAAACAATTCAAACAAACCCGGCAGCGCCACTCAATCATCCGGCAAATATGAAGAAGGAAAAGATTATGTAATATTAAAACGTTTTCGTGTGGAGGATAAGCAGGGCTTTAACCAACCCGTAGAAGTTTCTTCTTTTTTGTTGCCGGAAAACTGGCAGGTAAACAGCAGTGTGCAGTGGAATGCTGCCAGTAAATGCCTGCCAGAAATGCTGCAGGCATCAATACAGGCGGCATCGCCAGACAAAGAATATGAACTGATAGTACTGCCCACCACCCAATTCGACTGGAGTACCGACCCTGTTTACTTAGATGCCATGAAACGGGGATTCAACCTGCATTCCTGCTATATTACTCAGCCAACGGATGCCGCAGGATATATCAGCCAGGGTATAGCTCCTTACCTGAAAGCACAGGTAAAATCGGCCAGGGCCATTGAAGAACTGCAACAAGCAATGGACAAGGGTGCCGCACAAATGACCAATGCTGCAAGAAGTGCCGGCAACAATGCCTACAGCCACAAAGGCAGTGCCGCAGAAGGTGTACTGCAATTTGCTGACGGGAAAGAAGGCCTTGCATTTTGCACCATCATGCAAACAATAGTAAGCATGCCAGGCACCCAGGGCAATATGAGCGAAAATTATCAGTGCTATGTAGCAATGAGGATAGTGATGAAATACAAAAGCGGTAATGAAGCCATGGCCAGGAAAATCATGAGTACATTCTTCAGCAGTGCAAGGATAAACCCGCAGTGGGGCAATGCGGTGCAAAAGTTTTTTGCCAATGTAAGCCGCAATGCCCAGGACCAAACCTGGAAACAGATACAGATATCACACCAGGCTCAGGAGGAAATAGGCAACAATATCATACGCAGCTGGGAAGCAAAAAACAGCAGCCCAGGCAGCAGCAATGATAACAGCGGGGAGTTTGGCCAATACCTGCGGGGTGTAGAAAATTATACTGATGAAAGCGGTAATAAGGTGGAGCTTACCAGCGGCTACAACCACGCATGGAGCAGGGGCGATGGCAGTTATGTAATGAGCAACAACCCCGCTTTTGACCCCAATGTGGAGCTGCAGGGCACACAAAACTGGGGCAGGCTGAATAAATAAATTTTCCGGCAGGTATAGCAGCACTGCTGTAACAGTTGTTTGCTTTAATTTTTGCATTTCCTTATGATACATTGCCGGGATAAGTTTTATGTTTGCATCCTTATTATGAAAAAGGGGATTTCGGCAATCATCATCAGTTTTATGCTGTTTTTTGCGGCGGCGGTGCAAAGCATCGGCCTGGTTACAGGGTGTGCACAGATAAGTGCCCCCACGGGTGGCCCAAGAGACAGCCTGCCACCCGTGCTGGTAAACTCAAAACCTGCGCTTAAAAGTGTAAATGTTACTGATAATAAGATTACCCTCAGTTTTAACGAATACATTGAAGTAAAAGAAGCACTTACCAATGTGCTGGTATCGCCGGTACCCAAAAACAATCCCGTAGTGGATTATAAGCTGCGTACCGTTACGGTGAAGCTGAAGGATACGCTACTGCCCAATACCACTTATTCTATCAATTTTGGTAATGCCATTGTGGACATTAACGAATCGAACCCGCTTACCAATTTTACTTTTGTGTTTTCTACCGGCAATACCATTGATACACTTACCCTGGGTGGCAGAATAATACTGGCCGAAACTGGCAAAACTGACAGCACCATACTGGCTATGCTTTACCGCAACGGGGTGGATTCATCAGTAGAAAAACAAAGGCCCGACTATATCAGCCGCCCGGACGGGGAAGGCAATTTTACTTTTTACAACCTGCCTGCCGGTAATTTTAAATTGTATGCTCTTAAAGATGGTGATGGCAGCAAAACCTATAACTCCAAAACAGAAATATTTGCTTTTGCTGAAACAGCAGTAACCGTGTCGGATAAAACACCCGAAACCACCCTGTACGCTTACAGTGAAGAAAAAGATACCCGCAGCGCTGGCACGGCCATAGCCGATGCTGCCAAAGCTGCAGAAAAAGACAAAAAATTAAGATATACCACAGCCCTTGCCGGCGAAGCACATGACCTGCTGAGCGATGTGACAATCAGTTTCAATAAAAAACTGTACGGCTTTGATAAAGCGCAGGTACAGTTAACAGATACCAATTTTGCTGCGATTGCTGGTGCAAAAATTGTGCTGGATACCACTGGCAAAAATATCATCATCACCCATAAATGGCCCGAAGCCACCAATTTTCGCCTGCTGCTGAGCAAGGACATTACAACAACGGATGCGCTTACACTCGGCAAAGCAGACACCCTGCGCTTTACCACCAAAAAGGAAGCCGATTATGGCAACCTGGTGTTGCGCTTTAATAACTTAGACAGTGGAAAGCACCTGGTACTGCAGTTTGTACAGGGTGATAATATTGTAAGCTCCTGGCCCATTACGGCAAAAGAGTGGTCGCAAAAACTGTTTAAACCCGGCGAATACGAACTTAGGCTGCTGTACGATACCAACAACAATGGCAAATGGGATGCAGGCAACTACAGCAAAAAAACACAACCCGAAAGGGTAAAACTGCTGCCGCAGAAAGTATCCATCCGCCCTAACTGGGATAATGAGAGGGATATTAATTTGTAGGTTTTTTTAAGTTGACTAAGTTGATAAGTTGACCACGGGAAGCCCGCACATTTTTAACTAATCAACTTTTCAACTTTGCACTTTTGAACTTTTCAACTAAGCAACTATTCAACTTTGAACTTTACCCTACCTTTGCGCCATGCAATTCTCTTCTTATTTATTAGAAAATGCGGTGAACGAATTTGCGAAGCTGCCCGGCATTGGCAAAAAAACTGCCCTGCGCTTAGTGTTGCACCTTATTAAGCAGGAGGAGGCCCAGGTACTCCATTTCAGCGAAGAGATTGCCACTATGCGGAAAAAAATAAAATTCTGCAGCAGGTGCCACAATATTTCTGATACAACCGTTTGCAATATCTGCAGCAATCCCGGCCGCAAGCAGGAAATTATTTGCGTGGTGGAAAATATCAGGGACGTAATTGCCATTGAAAGCACCCAGCAGTTTAACGGGCTGTACCATGTACTGGGCGGCATCATTTCTCCTTTGGATGGTATTGGCCCGGAGCAATTGACCATTACTGCCCTAACCGAAAGGGTAAAAGAAGAGCAGGTGCAGGAAATAATTTTTGCACTTAACCCCAATATTCAGGGAGATACTACGGTTTACTACATTCAGAAAAAATTACAGGCAGAAGCTGGCGGACAATCCCCCAGGGCTAAAATAACCACCATTGCCCGTGGTATTGCCTTTGGCGGCGAGCTGGAATATGCCGATGAGATGACGCTGGCAAAAAGCATCACCAACCGCATACCGGTGGAAAATTATATCTCTGCAGGAAATTAACCCTCATTTTTTCCGGTTCAGCACCGTTTTATACCCATTGGGAGCATTTAACCTTTCTTTTACCCCCTGCCGCAATAGCTTTAAACATAAATAGTAACTTTATTTGTACAACAAATAGAAAATGACTAAAAAAACGAAAAAAACAATCCTGCTGGGCATACTTATTGCAGCACTTGGTGGTGCAGCTTTTGGCTATTATATGTGGAACAAACCGCACCGTGGCGTACAAAATGCTGATAGCGTAAAAGTGGTGGCTGCTGATCTGCTGAACCAGTATGTACAGGACTCATCAGCGGCCAATAATAAGTATACTGACAAAATAATAGAAGTAAGCGGAGAAGTGGTGGAATCGTCTCCCAACCAGCAAAATCAGCCGGTAATAAAGCTGAAGACAACCCAGGAAGGTGCTTTTATCAACTGCACTTTTGAAGAAACTGCCGTTACAGCCAACCCCGGAGTTAAAATTACCGTTAAGGGAATATGCAGCGGCTATAGTGGTGGTGATGCCGATATGGGTTTGCCCGGCGATGTGGTGTTGGTGCGCTGTTATCTTGTTAAATAATGACCAAAACAATACAGATGAAAAAATATTTATTTCTGGCCGCAGCAGCACTTACAGTAAGCATTTATGCCTGTAAGCATGAGCCGGATACAATTGTTCCGCAACCCCCATCTGGCGGAGGCGGCAGCAGCGAAGTGTGTTTTGAAGCCGATGTACTGCCGCTGTTTCAAACCAATTGTGCTAAATCAGGTTGCCACGATGCAGTTGCAGGAGGTGATTATGTACTGGATTCTTACAATAATATTATAAAAAAAGGCATTGTGCCGGGTAATGCCACCAACAGTAAGATATACAAAGTACTGTTTGAAACCGGTAGCGATAAGATGCCGCCTCCACCTGCCCCGGATTTATCATCAGCTCAAAAAGCAATTATTGGTAAATGGATAAATGAAGGTGCAAAAAACACGGTAAGCTGCGGCACTGCCTGCGACAGTACCTCCTTTACGTTTGCAGCCAATATTAACCCGATTATGCAGAAATACTGTGTGGGTTGCCACGGTGGCAGCTCGCCCTCTGCCAACATCAACCTCAGCGCTTATGGTGGTGTAAGACTGCAGTCGCTCAACGGCAGGCTTTATGGTGCTGTTACACACAACTCAGGCTATTCGGCTATGCCAAAAAATGCACCCAAACTGAGCGATTGCCAAATAGCACAAATAAGAAAATGGATTGCCGCAGGCTCCCTCAACAATTAAACAACAACAGCATCGTATGATAAAAATTTCTGCAAAACCGGTACGGATCACTGCATTGTTTGGAACAGCTGTTTTATTGCTGCTTACAATGGCAACAACGGGTTGTTATTACGATAAGGAAGAAATATTATACCCGGATACAGCTTGCGATACCAGTGCCGTTACCTACAGCAACTCGGTAGCCGCTGTGTTAAGCTCCAACTGCAATATATGCCATGGTGGCTCCACCCCATCGGCAAGTATTAAATTAGATGTGTACAGCGGGGTGAAACAGCAGGTGGATAATGGCAGGCTGCTCGGCACAGTAACACATAATCCCAACTATTCACCCATGCCCAAAAACGGCATCAAATTAAGCGATTGCAATATTGCCAAAATAAGAAAATGGATTGCAGCAGGTGCGCCTAATAATTAACTGCAAATAATAGAAACCTTATCATCAAAAATATACAGGAATGAAAAAAATTTTTTTAGCCGCAGCCATCATCGCAGGCACCCTCAGCACAAAAGCACAAAAGTTTTATACAAAAAATGGCAATATCTCTTTCAGTTCCAAAACAGCTATTGAAAATATTGCGGCCAGCAGCAACCAGGTTACTGCCATCATCGTACCCGCTACTGGCGATATGCAGTTTTCAGTATTGGTAACCACTTTTCATTTTGAAAAAGCGTTGATGGAGGAACATTTTAATGAAACCTATATGGAAAGTGGTAAATATCCTAAAGCTTCATTTAAAGGAAAAATTACCGACATGGCTAAAGTAAATTTCACAAAGGATGGCACTTATTCTGTAACCGTTACCGGTGATATGACGATGCACAATGTAACAAAAAAAACCACTACTACAGGCACTGTAACCATCAAGGGGGGTAAAATCTCTGCCGCTTCTCAGTTCATAATAAAACTTGCTGATTACAAAATTGATGTACCCAAAGTAGTAAGAAATAATATCTCCGAAACAGTGACCATAAAGGTTGCCTGCAACTACGATCAGAAAATGTAACCTCATCAACCAATCAATTATGCACATAAAAAAAATATTACTCTTTTCTGCAGTGTTTATCACTTTTGGATTAAGGGCTGCAGCACAGGATACTACTGGTACCGACCTGCTGGCTGATCTTGAAAAAGAAACTGCCAATTCAGATGCTGAAGCAACGAAATATACCACCGCCACTTTTAAAACAACAAGGCTCATCAGTGGTCACTCATCAGAAAACGTGGCAAAGGGGGTGATGGATGTAAAAATTGCACACCGCTTTGGCACCCTCAACAAAGGTGGATACGAACTTTTTGGGCTTGATAATGCCACCATGCGTATGGGCGTTGATTATGGCATTACCAAATACCTGATGGTGGGCATTGGCAGAAGCACTTACCAGAAAACCTATGATGCTTTTTTTAAACTAAAACTGCTGCGCCAGTCAACAGGTAAGCGTAATATGCCCATCAGCCTCAGCTATGTGCCAACTATTGCCCTTAAAACATTAAAAGACCAGAATACAGAACAAAACAACTATTTCACTTCAAAATTATACTACACCCACCAACTGATTATAGCCCGCAAATTTTCGGATAACCTTTCGCTGCAGTTGATGCCCACATTTGTACACCGCAACCTGGTATCGCTTGCATCAGAACCCAATGATATACTGGCAATAGGCATTGGTGGAAGGCAGAAGCTTACCCGGAGGCTGAGCCTGAATGCAGAGTATTACTACCTGCTGCCCGGATCAAAACTGGCCGGCACCACCAATTCGCTTTCTATAGGATTTGATATTGAAACCGGCGGTCACGTTTTTCAGCTCCATTTTACCAACTCGCAGGGCATGAACGAAAGAACCTTTATTTCGGAAACAACAGGCAAGTGGGAAAAAGGCGATATACTGTTTGGATTTAATATATCTCGTGTGTTTACCATTGGCAAAAACAGGTAGATAACGGTGTTTGGACATTAATTTACCCCTGATTCAGTAATTACTGCTGTATGTGGAACAATTTTTGACTATTTTGTAAAAAAATCAGAAATGTTCAGAAGGTTTATAGCGGCAATGCTATTGCTGGTAATGTTATCGGGAAGCAAACAGTTACCACAACAGGTGTTCAATATCAGCAAAGGCAGCATCTCCATACAGTCGGATGCGCCACTTGAACTGATAAAAGCTGCCAGTACAGATTTAAAGGGCAAACTGGATGCTGTAAAAAAACTGTTTGCCTTTACCATAAAAATAAGTTCTTTTAAAGGCTTTAACAGTCCGCTGCAGAAAGAGCATTTTAATGAAAATTATTTAGAAAGTGGCAAATATCCGGATGCCTTTTTTAAAGGAAAAATAATTGAGGAGGTGGATTTTGGAAAAGATGGCACATACACCATCAGGGCTAAAGGAAAGTTAAACATACATGGCGTGGAGCAGGATCGTATTATTAAAAGTATTATGACCTTAAAAAACGGACAAATTACTATCAAATCAAACTTTACAGTGCAGTTGGCAGATCATAACATACCCATACCAAAAGTGGTGCATGAAAAGCTGGCATCAGAAATAAATGTGGAAGTGAATGCAGTGCTTACTGGGGAGTAATAGCGGTAAGAAATAAAAAATCAGTCTTTTGCCCAAAGCAACAACTTACTGTCTGTCGCCATTATATTTACAATACTGACGGTAGTTTTATAACCCCGGCCGAAGCGACGGGGCATCAGTACAAATATCAGTTCAGTACAAACTTTATGTTAAATGGAATAACCCAT
Organism: Chitinophagales bacterium; assembly: GCA_031376295.1. GTDB lineage: Bacteria > Bacteroidota > Bacteroidia > Chitinophagales > Chitinophagaceae > Ferruginibacter. The sequence continues at coordinate 32,130 of JANMDL010000216.1, read as the reverse complement.
CAACCATGCTCAGGTTAAAAAAAAAGTACAGCTTCTTTTTACTGCTGCTCTGTTGCCAGGCCACAACACTGTGTGCACAAAGCAGCGCTTTAAAAAATATTGCACTTACCGAAAATGGCAAACCTGTTAAAATAACCACTATTTACAAAAACAGGCAGGGCATTATTTTTACCGGTACCGAAAATGGCCTCTTTATTTTTGATGGCACTCCTGATTTTAAAAAAATACCTTTTGCCGACTCTGCTGTTACAGCCGCAGTATCGGCCATTTTTGAGGATGCATCTGGCTGGTTGTGGATCGGTTATCAAAACGGAAGCATCGCCATAAAAAAATCGCATAAGCTTACCCTTTATACACCGGAAGAAGGCACTCCGGCTTTAGCCATCACCTGCTTTGCGCAGGACAGGCAGGGCAATATATGGTTTGGCACCAATGGAGAAGGCATTTATTACACAAATAACAAGCATTTGTACAATATTAATGATGAGGATGGCCTGAGCGATAATAATATACATGCCATTTCACTTACCGCCACCGGCGAAATGCTGGTTGCTACTGACCAGGGCATTAATATCTGTACCACATCCGGCTCTAAAAAAAAAATCACTACACTTACTACAACTAACGGACTGCCCGACAACCTTGTTACCTGTATTGAACCGGCCGGCAACAACCGCTTTTGGATAGGCCTGCAGGACAATGGCTATTGCCTGTACGATCATCCTGCAAAAACTTTTTTAAGTAACGGCACGGGCTGGCAACACGGGCAGGTAAATACATTGCTTGCTACCGGAAATGCTTTGTGGGTTGCAACCGAAAAGGACGGAATTTTCAGTCAGCCACTTTCAGCATCACAAAAAGTTACTGCAACTGCGGTACATACTTTTACATCGCCGCTCACAGGTTTTATCCAGGATAATGAAGACAACTTCTGGATGAGCAGCGGTAATATGCTGATGCGCACCAATGGCGAAAAAATGAACATACTGCCTTTGTTTGAACAGAACCAGTTTACTACCGCCCATGCCATACTTGCTGATAAGGACAATAATATCTGGATGGGTGGCAACAGAACTATTTACAAATATCCTGCCGTTGGCATAACCGGTAAGCCGCTAAAGATTACCATTCCGGCACTCGGCGCCAACAATGCCATTACATCCTTGTACCAGGATTCGCAAGGCACTATATGGGCAGGCACTATGGGTAAAGGCGTTTTTATGCTGAACCCCGTTACGGGTGCTTACCGGCAACTGTCTGAACTGCCACAACCGGCGGAGCGGAGCATCCTTTCTATAAGTGGCAATGGTGTTGATGTATATATCTGCAGCCTTGAAGGAGTGGTAGTTGCATCCCTGCCTGCACCGGGTGCCAAATATAACTTTAAAAAATTTTCTGGCATAGGAACCATCGGCAGCAGCTATGTATATGCCATTTTTAAAGACAGCCACAACAGGCTATGGTTTGCTTCTTTTGGCAAAGGGCTTACCGTACAGGACAGAGGCAACTATAAAACTTTTAATAAAACAACCGGGCTTGCCAGTGACATTATCTACTCCATAACCGAAGATAAAAAAGGAAATATCTGGTTCAGTACCGGCGATGCGGGCATTTTTAAATATGATGGAAATAAATTTACCGGTTATACCACTGCACAGGGGTTGAGCAGCATGGAAATATCCAATATTAAAACAGATGCACTGGGTAATATTGTTATTGTAAATACTAAAGGACTGGATATTCTTAACCCCGAAACAAATACGGTAAGCTATATCAACAGCAACCTTGGTATTGATAAAGTAAATACAAATGATCTTGGTGCTGTAACACAAAATAATACAGGCGCCGTATTTTTCAGCACAGCTTCGGGTATTGGTATTTACAATGCGGTAAAAAACATTTCGCAGCAGCCGCTGACTATTATAGAAAATGTACGGCTTTTTTTAGAGGATGAAGGGCCTGAACCAGACAGTATATTTGAGCACTACCAGGATAATTTCACATTTGAATTTACCGGCCTTTACTACAGCGACCCCGGGCAGGTGCAATACCAGTATAAGCTGGAAAATTTTAACAGCGACTGGATCAGTACAAAAAACCACAATGCTCCATTTCCAAAATTGCCGCCGGGGAAATATACCTTCCGGGTAAGGTCATCGCTCAATGAAGATTTCAGCCATGCCACAGAAGCTGTTTATGCATTTACTATAAAAAAACCTTTCTGGAAAACCTGGTGGTTTTTAACGCTTTGTGCTGTAGTGGCTGCAGGCTTGCTGTACTGGTACGTGAAAGCAAGGGAGGCTGCAGTAAAAAATGTAGAACGGTTGCGCCAGGAAAAATACCAGTTTCAGTTTGAAGTACTTCGCAACCAGGTGAACCCGCATTTTTTATTCAACAGTTTTAACACACTTATCTCCACCATTGAGGAAGACCCAAAGATGGCGGTGAGTTATGTGGAGCAGTTATCGGATTTTTTCAGGAATATCGTAAATTACCGGGACAAGGATGTAATTACGCTTAAAGAGGAAACCGGGTTGCTGCAAACATATTATTACCTGCAGCAGAAACGTTATGGAACCAATTTGCAACTGCAGATAACCCTGGGTGAAAAAGAAAGCTCAGAAACCTTTATCCCGCCACTAACCCTGCAACTGCTGATGGAAAATGCCATCAAACACAATGCAGTATCCAGGGAAACGCTGTTAACTGTTGAAATATTCATCAGTAAAGAGGGCTATCTTACGGTGCAGAATAATCTTAACCCTAAGAAGAGCCGGGAAGCCGGTGCAGGAATGGGTTTGCAGAACATTGTAAACCGCTACAACCTGCTTAGCAATAAAAAGGTGCTGGTGAATAATACCGGACAGCAATTCATTGTTTCATTACCAATTTTAAAAAAATAATATGCTTCGTATTTTATTAATTGAAGATGAGGATCCCGCAGCAAAGCGACTGCAGAAAATGATACTGGAAATTGAGCCTGATGCGGTAATGCCTGACAATATAGTAAGTGTGGCATCGGGCATAGCCTGGTTTGCATCCAACCACATGCCCGACCTTGTTTTTTCTGACATACAATTATCTGACGGGCTGAGTTTTGAAATTTTTAAGGAGATGGATATTACCTGCCCGGTAATTTTTACCACCGCTTACGACCAGTATGCCATTGAAGCATTTAAAGTAAACAGCATTGATTACCTGCTGAAACCAATTAAAAAGGAAGACCTTGAATATGCCTTTAAAAAATTCAGGAAACTTAGCGGCACGGGCAGCAACACCCTCAATATTGATAAGCTGCTGCAAACCCTGCAACCTGCTCTGAGGCCGGAGTACAAAAAAAGATTTGTGGTAAAATACGGGGAGCACATCAAAACCATTAATATTGAAGAAGTAGTTTATTTTTATACAGAGGACAAAATAAACTTTTTGTGTACAAAGGACGGGCGCAGGTTTGTGGTTGATTTTAACCTGGATGCCTTAGACAGCATGCTTGACCCGAAAGTTTTTTTCCGTATTAACAGGCAGTACATCATTGCCATACATGCTATTGGTGATATGCTGAGCTACAGCAAAAGCAGGGTATTGATAAAGCTTAATCCGCCGGCAAAGCATGAAACCATTGTGAGTACAGAAAGATCGGCAGATTTTAAGCACTGGCTGGGCGATGAAAAGTGAGATTTACTTTTTAATAAAGGCGCTCTCGTAAGTACTTACCCAGTCTTTAACCGTCATTTTTTTGGCAAGTTCGCCAAAGAGTTTGAAGGGAATATCTTCCGGCTTTTTAAATCGCATGCAACTCTTACCCATGTCTAATTTTTTGGTGCTGTGCTTAGGAAATTCCTCCTGGAACCAATTTAATAAATCCGGTTTGGCATATATGCCCATATGATACACTGCAATAAAGTTTTTTTGCGAAGCCACATTCATAAAAGGCAGGGGCAGCTTGGGGTCGCAATGGTAACCGGCCGGGTACAATGTATGCGGCACCACATAGCCCAGCATACCGTAACTCATTTCTTCCCTAAAGCCTTTTGGCAGGTTTTTACTGATTTGCTTCCGCAGTTCGGTTACAGCTTCTTTTCTGTCTGCCGGCAGTTCGGCAATATATTGGTCGGGGGTAGTGGCTTTGGATGTCATGTTTTTTATTTCAAATATACTGTTTTTTAAATGGCATAGACAGGAGCGTGGCATTTTTCGTATTTGCAACAGGTCAGAAATGAATACACTGCTCCAACTTTAAACTTCAAAACTTTGAACCCTTATTCACCCTTACCCCTTCTCCGTAAACTTATACCCCATACCCCTCACCGAATGAAAATGTACCGGGTTGCGGCTGTCGGCTTCAAAATACTTTCTGAAGTTGAGGATGAAATTATCAATGGTTCTTGTGGTGGGATATACATTGTAGCCCCATACCACCTGCAGAATTTTTTCCCGGGTTACCACTTCGTTTTTGTTTTCTATCAGCAATTTCAGCAACTGCATTTCTTTTTTGGTGAGTGCAATTTTATCGCCATTGCTGCATACACATTCCTGCGCTTTAAAGTCAATGCTGTTATTGCCAAATGTATACACTTCCGCAAGCGGTTGGCGGGCGGCAATTCTTTCACTTTTATTAATGAGTTTGTTAACCCGCAATAACAGCTCCTCCAGGTTAAAAGGTTTGGTAAGATAATCATCAGCTCCCTTTTTAAGCCCAAGCACCCTGTCGGCACTGCTGTTTTTAGCACTCAGTATCAGTATGGGTAAATCTGGTGTTTTCAGTTTTACCGTTTCGCAAACAGTGATGCCATCCAGTTCCGGCAGCATCACGTCTAAAATAAGCAGGTCAAAATATTCCTGCTCCACCATTTTAAGCGCCTGTATGCCATCATAAGCACTGCTTACCGAATAGCCTTCCAGCTCCAGGTTCAGCTTTAATGCTTCCTGCAAATTCTCTTCATCTTCTACCAGTAATATCGAAAATATCTTATCTGCCATAATTGTTTGATGCTTGTAAAAACAAAGTACTTTATTTCAGTTAAATTAACAAGGGTGCATTCCAAATTGTCGCTGGCTGGTGAGGACACCAGCCAGGGCGGAAGCCGTGGGCGGTGTCCCCACCGCCCGCACACAAAAAAAAGTGTGACAATTTGAAATACGCCCATTAACAACACTCATACAAACTCATTTTATAAATCTGATGCTGAACACAGCACCTGCCGGTTTATTGTCGCTGATTGTTATTGCTGCCTTATGCTGCTTTACAATTTTTTGTGTAAGATACAAACCAAGGCCGGTACCCTTTGCCGTTTTGGTAGCTGCATTGCCCATCCGGTAAAACCTTTCAAACACTTTTTGTTTTTCACCATCATCAATACCCTTACCGGCATCAGCCACCTGCAGCAGAATAAATCTCTCATCTGCTTCCACCGTTACTTCCACTGCACATTCCTTCGGCGAGTACTTAAGCGCATTGTCAATAAGATTGTTCACTGCCATCTGCAGCAGAAACCTGTCGCCATACACAAAATTATCACCAGCAGCCTTTATCACAACTTCCCTCATTGGAAAACGAACGGTAAAATCATTCACACATTCGCTCACCAGTTCGGTAAGGTTGAGTTCCTCGTTCGTCAACCGGTAGCCACCAGCTTCCATCTGCGAGGAGAGCAGCAAGTTATTGCAAAGCGCATTCAGCCGGTTGGTTTCCTGCAGGGTATTCTGCAGCAGTTTTTGTTGCTGCTGCTCATCCAGTTTCCGCTTTTGCAGGGTTTCAAGATTGAGCTTTGCCACAGCGATGGGCGTTTTAAGTTCATGCGTAATGGCCATCATAAAATTCTGCTGCTGCCGGCCCTGCCTCAACTGCCTGCGTACTGCCCGGTACACAAACACGGCTCCACCCAGTATCAGCAATAAAAAAATAGCTCCCTCGCCGGCATACTGAGCCGTTTTACGCTTTTCTTCATCCTCAATAGCAGTAATTTTATACAGGTAACCGGGATCATCTTTTTTCAGTTGCTGCTCCTTATAATCCATCATCTGCACATTCTGCCGGTTCAGCGCAATAAACCACCATATCAGCGCTGCCACCATATAACCAAGCAAAACCCAGTACACCACAAATACCATCCTCAACCGCCCTGATTTTAACGAAAATGCCATAACTTTTTAATGTGCCAATTGGCAAATGTGAAAATGTGCAAATTGCCACCTTCATTTTGAACAGGTAAATTTAACTACCAAGGTACTTTCACTTATTTAATTACAAACATGCCAGCACTTAAAACTTACTAAATCAGCAAACTTCCCAATTGGCATATTATCACATTTGCACATTACTAATTTCTTTTATCCAGCCCCCACGACAATTTATTACGCAGGGTTTGCAAAAAATTATTTTCATTGAGGCGTATCAGGTTGATGCAGAATGCTTCTTTCTTTACTGCAAGCTGTACCTCTTTTGCCACTGCTTCCCGCCTGCTGTCAAGCGAACATAGAAAGCCATCTGTTCTTCCCTCCACTTCAAACGAAATAATATTGTCATCGGGCACCACTATGGGCCTTATATTAAGGTTGTGCGGCGCTACTGGTGTAATAACAAAACTACCGCTATCAGGAAAAACAACCGGGCCATTGCAACTGAGGGAGTAACCCGTGGAGCCGGTTGGTGTGGCTACAATCAACCCATCGGCCCAGTAAGTATTTAAAAATTCCCCGTTAAGATATGTGTGTATTTTTATCATGGAGGAAGTGTCTTTTTTATGCAGTGTAAATTCATTTAAAGCATAAGGCACTTCGCCAAACAGGGGAATATTTGCATCCAGGTGTATCAGCGTTCTTTCGTCGGGCACATAAGTACGTGTGGCCAGGGCCGCTACAGCCGTTTTCAAATCTTCCCTGCCGATACTTGCCAAAAAACCCAGCCTGCCATAATTGATACCCAGCACAGGCGTACCCTTATCCCTTACCAGTGTAACCGTATCCAGCAGCGTACCATCACCACCGAGGCTTATCATACAATCAATGGTATCATCAATATCTTCGTAAGAGTTAAAAGTGCTGTAACCGGCGTTAAGGTCAACCGCAGAATAAAACTGGTTAAAAAAGTCCTGGAAAAATACCGGTTCAATATTATGCCTGGAAAGCTCTTCCAGCAGCAGCTTAATATCCTGGTGCTGGTTATTTTCAATACCCCGGCTGTATATGGCAATGCGCATAATAATTTTATTTAACAGGCCGCAAAATGGTTTTGTTAAAACCCGCCCTGCGTGTGTAAAAATAACCCCTTTTGGCCTAACTGGTTAAAGCTATATTCAAAACGCAGGGTTAAATCATAAAAAGTAACGATATCGATACCAAAACCACCTGTGTACAATAACCGGTTGTTCAGGTATGTATCATATTTCTTTTTAGTATAAGCATACCCAACATCGGCGTACGATTTAGCAAATATGCTGAAAGGGATCCGCTTAGATTTAAAGGGCAGGGGCAGGCTGAAGGCCACCAGCTTTCTTTTAAGGGTGGAGCGCAGCATACCAAAAGCTGCGCCGTCAATAACCTGGTACTCCAGCCCACGCAGATAAGCTTCGCCAAAACCAAGGGCCCGCTGGTTGATGTATGGCTGATCGAAGGGGAATTTTATTTTTGCACTGAGGTAAATATCGGTGTACCAGTTGCCGCCAAGCTGCCACAGTTTATTGTATACACCCTCCAGCGAAAGCATGTTTAGTCCGCCGGTAAAGCCAACCCCCCGTTTTTGCGCAGCAAGGCTGAACCGGTTGCCCTTAAGCGGGTAAAGGGCATTGTCAACATCAGTATGCAGCAGCGAATAGGTAAACTCAACGTAGCCCGCAGTTGTGGCTCCATTCCTGAAGTAATTTGGATTGTAGCCCTGCCGCACAATTGAATCACTGACGGTATAATGCGAATAACCCAATGAAAAGATATGCCTGTTTAGAATGCCGCGGCGCATAATATACCCGGCATTAAAATACCAGTTGCTGCGTACAAAATCACCCAGGTTTGTTTTGCTGCTGTCTGTTTTACGGGTTGTAAAAAACTGCAGCACATTATCGTAAGAAGTAGTGTAAGCTATCTGCCTGTTTCGTGAATAACCACCGCTGACTGTAAACCCTTCGGTTAATGCAGGGTTGGTACCAGGTGAGGTATAAGAAAAAGATATATCCCGGCTAAAGCCATTAAGCAGGTAGATGCGCAATTGATCCCGCCTGCCACTAAGGTTGTAGTGAACAAACTTAATACCATAGTTAACCCTGTTCAGGTCGGCATTGTATGTTTTTATCCACTCATTGATGTTTCTGTCGGCAAACTTAAACTGGGGTACCGGAAAGATGTACCAGCGCTCTTTTACTTCCACCTCAATACTTATATCGTAAGCAGACAGTACATTTGCGGCAACTTTTACATCGGTAAAAAGGGTGGTATTGTATATCTGCTGCCTTGCCCGTTCCAGCACAGCTGTTAATGATGAAGTTAAAAGAGAATCACCTGCACTAAACTGAATCTCTCTGAGGATGACGTAGTCCCTTGTTTTTTTATTTCCCTTTACTGTAATATTTTTTACATACAATTTAGCTGAGGATGGAGGCAATACGCCGGGTGGCATTTCCTGCGCCATAGCTGCCGCAGGGAAAATCAACAGTAAATGAAAAACTATTTTTCTGAAAATCATCATCAGTACATGGCTTTGCGGCAGATTTGTAAATGTATGGGATATGCTGCAAAAAGCCATTGCAGTACTTAAATGTCGAGATATGTCATAAGATGCCTGTAATTGCTGTGTATCTCATTCTCAAAGTTTTCGTCGCCAAAAAAGTAAATCACATCGTAATCGTAGCGCTCAAAAGTGGCTATTATAGCTGCAATTTCCTTTTTGTTGAGATGCAGTGTTACGGTGAGGAGCCCTGTTTCGGGGTGTACCATTGTATTGAGGTGCAATATATTGGCGTCATTACTTTCTACCAGGCGGCTTATTTCTGAAATGGCAAACTGGCTGCGTTCCATTTCCAGCATAATGATTCCACCAATTTCGTTGGCTCCGGCAAAATTACCCATCGCTTTCAGCAGGTCGGTGGTGGTTATTACCCCCAGCAGCTCCCTGTCTTCGGCCACCACGGGTACCACAGAGGTTTCAAACTGGGTGGCCACGTTTACCGCGGTTAAAAAATGCACATTATCTGCTGTATAAGCATTGATAAAATTTTCCTGCAGCAATTCTACCGGTATTTTATCATCTTCTGCATCCAGCAAATCCTCCTCACTCAGCAAGCCGAGTAACTTATCATCGGCCACCACAGGCAGGTGCGTAAGCTTATAATCGCTAATTAGTTGCAATGCTTTACCTACCGTATCCTGCAGGTGCAGGCGGGGAATATTCTGATTGATTAATTCTACCGTTAACATTGTTCTTTTACCGCTTTAACTGCCGGGGTTTCCGGCCGGTTTATGTATAAGACACAAAAAGTGATTAAACTGTTGCAGCAACTGCGGTATGTTTGGCCAGAAACTGCCCTAATATTCTGTTAAATTCGTCCGGAACTTCCATCATGGGTGCATGGCCGCATTTATCAACAAAATATAACTCACTGCCGGGGATTAACCGGTTAAACTCTTTTCCAACAAAGGGCGGTGTAATGGTATCGTTGTTACCCCAAATAAGGCAGGTGGGTTGCTTTATCTGGTTCAGCTCCTCCCCCAGGTTATTGCGGATGGCACTTTTGGCCAGTGCAATGATTTTTATCACTTTAAGCCGGTTATTGGTAATTTCAAATACTTCATTTACCAGTTCTTCTGTGGCCATTGCCGGATCAAAAAAGGTAAGTTCTGTTTTTTTGCGGATATATTCCCTATCTCCCCTTTTGGGATAAGTATCGCCCATTCCGTTTTCAAAAAGTCCGCTGCTGCCGGTAAGGGTAAGCGTTTTTATTCTTTCAGGATGCTTGAGAATGTACACAAGTGCTACATGACCACCCAGGGAATTGCCCAGCAGGTGTATATTGTTGTAATTTCTTGCTTCAATAAATTTATATACAAATTTTTGCAACCCGCCAACGGATGTATGCAGCAGATCCAGTTCAAAAAGAGGAAGCATTGGTACCACTACCAGGTATTGCTTGCGGAAATGCTCAATCAAATCCATAAAATTGCTCAGTGCACCAAATAACCCATGCAGCAGCACAAGCGGTTCGCCCTCCCCAACTTCAATAAACTTAAATTTGCCGTCTTGCTTAACTTCGTACTCCATCAGTCAGTTTGTTACTTAATCTGCGAGGACCGTATTGTATGCCCTTGCCACGAAAATAAATGATTTGTTTAAAATTACGGCAAATAACTGGCTAAAACTAACAATTGCGTAATGTTATACCGTTAAGCTTTCTAATTTATACAAGCATTATTCTGGTATAATACCGGCCGGCGCTCAGTTTCAGCTCAGGGAAAGGATCATTTTTAATGCCTCATCGGTATTACTTTGGGGTTTCTCCACCAATACTGCCAAAAAACTTTTCAAGGTCGGCAAATGTATCTTTGAATACGGGAATTATTTTTCCGAAATTATCAATAACTGCGGGTCCCCAGGGCTGTACAAAACTATAAGTAGCCGATGCTTTTATCACTTCGGGGTCAACTAATTTTATTTTTTCGGCATAAAATAAAAATACACTGAAAATAACAATGTACAATGCCGCATACAGTACAATACCTCCAACCCGGTTTACCCAGCCAAGCAATGCCAGTTGAAAGGTTTTTTCTACCAGCTTTGCGCCCATACGCACCAGTAAAACAACTCCCAGAAATACCAGGGCAAAAGAAAGAACCGGCAACCATTTTGCCGAAACATTGAGGCTGCCATCCAGATAATTGGCCACCACAGCCGATAGCTTGAGTGCAGCCGCCAGCCCTATTACAAATGCAAGCACCGAGAAAACGGCTATAATAAGCCCTTTTTGAAAGCCTTTTATACAGGCTATTACAATGATGATGGCAAATATTATATCAATAAGCATGCTGCAGCAATTAAGAATTAAAAATTGAGAATTAAAAATGAGGGTAGCTTTATACTGGATTTTGAACCTGTTAAAATTGCGAATTGAGCATGAACAAGGTGGAATTGGGAATTTTGAATGATGAATGATAAGTAGCAGGTTTCTGCTAATTTACTATCATTCCCCATACTCCATCTAAGCCGTTAAAAGTTCCTTTACAATACCGCTGATGGTTTTGCCATCTGCCTTACCCGCAAGCTGCTTACTGGCGGCTCCCATTACTTTGCCCATATCGGCTGCCGAGCTGGCTCCTGTTTCTTTAATAATGGCCGTAATGGCTTCACGCAGTTCTTCTGCACTCATCTGCTTTGGCAAAAATTTTTCAATCACCGCTATTTCTTCCTTTTCTTTTTCAGCAAGATCGGGGCGGTTTTGTTTCTCAAAAATCTCTAATGAGTCTTTCCGCTGCTTTACTAATTTCTGCAGCAGTTTTACTTCATCTTCTTCCTTCAGCTCACCATTGGCACCTTCGGCCGTTTTAGCAATAATGATGGCTGCTTTTACAGCTCTCAAGCTTCGCAGTGCAGCTTCGTTTTTGGCTTTCATGGCATCCTTCATGTCGGCCATTATGTTTTGCTCTAAACCCATATATGTAAATTTATTTAATAAACCAATGTTGTACCCTGCTGCATGCGGTATCGCATCCAGCACTTATGCCATGGATAATTTTTTTGCTCAGGCCTGCCTGCTCTCCTCATCCTTCAACTGTATGGCCCTGAATTTATCGTAAAACTCTTTGGCAAATTTCTTCATGTCGCCGGTAAGTTCCTCCTGTTGTGTGGCTCTTTTAAATGTATCGGCCATGGTCATCATCATCTGGTAATAAAACTCGGCCATTTCATCTACCATCATGTCCTTTGTCCAAAGATCAATACGCATGGCACTCCTGTCGGCGCCATCCCAAAAGGCAATACACATGGCTTTGGCTTTTTGCGCCATATCAGCCGTGCTGTCAGATGCCGTCCAGTTTATCTGCTGCGGCACTTTATCGGGGTCTAATAAAACATCAATTTTTATGGTTGACTGGTGCATATTTTTTATTTATTTAACCGGATTGCAAAAGTAACTGAATTATGCATTGGCTGTACGCATTAAAACTTTTCACCTTTTACCGGCCAAATTGGTTGTATTGGGCAAACAAACCATCCCGGCTGGAATTATGCGGATGCAGCAACCCCCGGAGTACAGGCGCTAAAAATTGCCTCTGCCAGTTTTTTCACTGCAGCCGGGGCGCTGTAAGCCTCCACCTGCTTATTTCCCTTCATTACCAGGCTGTCTCTCAGGTTTTCATCTTTAAAAACCAGCATCATTTGCTCAGCAATTGCTTCGGGGCTGCCGGGGTTTATATACAATGCTGCCTCACCGCATATTTCCAGCATCGCCCCGGTATCAGCTACAATCAAAGGTACTCCGCAAATCATGGCTTCTGCCGGCAGTTGCATACCCGTGCTGGTATGCACCAATGCATAAGCTCCGGTAAGCAGCCGGGCAAATATTGGTGTTGAGTGATAACCGGTAAGCCTGACATCATCCCTGTATTTATACGTGCTGACAATAGCCTTTAAATCATTTTTAGGCAGATTGATATGGCCCGCAAGCAGTAAATGCATATTGCTTTTTTGTCTTTTTTTAAATAGTGAAAAGGCTTTAAGCAGGTTCACCAACTGACTTTTGGAGCTGATGGCTCCCCCATGTAAAAAATATTCTTTGCCATTGGAGTATTGCGCTTTCACCAGTTCTTTTTCCTCCCGGCTCATCGGGCAAAAGCCATTGCCGGCAGCAGGATATACCACGGCAGTTTTTTCAGCAGCAGCAGGCAGGATGTTTACTATTTGTCTACGGCAATAATTTGATGTGGCAATTATACTGGTGGCCTTATCCAAAAAAAGAGGTAATTGTTTTTTTATAAAGCGGATGTTTTTTTGGGGGGGCAACTGATGACCGGCACCAAAAACACCATCACTCAGCAGCAGGCATTGCGGCAATTGTGTGTTGATACTGCAACAACCATTTACACCCAGAAAAATATCGGCCTTATGCTTACGCAGCAGTGCAGGGAGTTTATAATTGTACCAGAAATACTGCATCAACTGGCTGTTTACTCCCGGGCCGGCAACCACGGGAATACAGTTTTCTTTAAACAGATGGTTACCGGCATATGACCTGTCGAAAATAAAAATAAATGTATGCTGCGGGTACAAGCTGGCTATGGCACTGAGGTTTTTATATACAAAGCCTTCCCGCCATGCAATGGCATTTTTTTCTGAAACACTTATATCAACAGCAATTACCATTATTACAAAAAGTTGGCCGGGTGGCTGGTTCTGTCTTTATTATTTAAGTACTTTCAGTTTCACTGTTTCAATACGGGTATCGCCCATATTAAGTATATCGTACTGGTAATTACCAATGATGATGCGGTCTTTCTGCCCGGGAATTTCTTCGTTGTTCTGTATGATATATCCCGACAGTGTTTCCGATGTATCATCCCCGGAAAATTCAAGTCCGTACTTTTCATTGATATAATCCAGCTCCAGCCTGCCGCTAAAAATAAATTCATTGGTGGCAATCTGCTTTTCCACAAAATCCTCTGTATCGTATTCATCCTTTATGTCGCCAAAAATCTCTTCCAGCAGGTCTTCCATAGTGATAATGCCTGCTGTGCCGCCAAACTCATCCACCACCCAGGCAATAGTTTTACGCCCCTTGCTGAATTTGCTCATCATATCTGTTGCACTCATGCTTTCCGGCACCGTAGGTATGGGATGCAGGATAGACCGGATATCAGCCGGGTTTTTAAAAAGATCAAGCTGGTGTACATAGCCCAGTATATTATCAATGTCTTTATCAAAAACAACCAGTTTGCTTAATTGGGTTTTTATAAACTTATCTTTTACTTCGCCAATGGTCATTTTAATATCAACAGCCTCAATTTCCCTGCGTGGTATAAGGCATTCCCGCAGTTTTGTTTCTGAAAGCGACAACGCATTTTCAAACAGCTCCTTGTTTATTTCATCAGCGTCCTCTTCATCATTATTTTTTGCCTGGGCCAGAAAATGTTCCAGGTCCATTTTTGAAAACACTTCCCTTTTTTCATTAATCCGTACATTAAAAACATATTTCAATATCCACTCTGCCACTGCTACAAAAAGACTTGCGATGGATGAAAACAATGAATAAAAAAAACTTACTATATAGGTAACAAAACTGCTGTTCATCACTTGCACATTTCTTGCCCTGAAAAAAGCTTTGAAAGTGAATTCAAAAAAAAGCAGTACAAGTGTAGAGAGTATGGTTTCTAAAATGAGTTTGACATAGGCATTTGAAACATGAAAATATTTGTCTAAGTTTTTCCAGAGTACCACATCCATAAAATTACTCAGCAGCAGGCCATACACCACCACTACAATATTGAGGCCTACCAGTGTCATTCCTATAAATTTTGCCGGCTTATCAGCATAGCCTCCCCACAATTTACCCGTGTAAGTCCCCTGTTTCTTCTTCAGCTCAAGAGAAAGCTTATTGGCAGATACAAAAGCTATCTCAATACCGGAAAAAAAGCCGATAAAAAGCATAGAAAGTGATATGGCAATCAATGAAGCGAGCCAGTCCATACAGTTAAGTTATGGTACAAATTTATTACATTAGTTGGATTTACCACCTTTATTGCCGCAAATCGTATTTTCAGGAGTTGTATTTGAGGCAAAAAACGCAGGCAGGTGAAAAATCCTGTAATATGACTGAATTAGGCCGCAGTACAACGGAAAGCATTGCAGGATGACATTATATGTGGCGTTTGCTATTCAAAAAAAATTGCGGCGGCCTGGCCTAGTTGGTTAAAAACCAGACGGGCATTCGAAAATTTGGCTGAATGAAGCCCGCACGCAACGGAAAGTATTTCTGGCTGTTGCTGCATGGATACAGTTGATTTTTACAAAAAAAATATATATTTACGAAAAATCTCTGGTTATGAAAATTTTACGGATACTGCCAATCGTTATACTCCTTGGGGTTTCTGCCAACCTATATGCTCAAACTGTAAATAATTGCGGCTTTATTATCCCCAAAAAATCACTGATAAGGTCTAACTTCAAGTCGGTGTATGAAGCTGCTGAAATTGTACAGAACATGCTTGACAGCATTAAATGGAAACAGAATTTTACCCTGCAGGAACAAAACGGCATCAACAATGCATATGCCACCGTTATACGCAACAAAAGGTGGATTGTATATGATAATACATTTTTAGAAAACTTAGATTCTTATGCTGCCACCAAATGGGCTTCCATCAGTGTGCTGGCGCATGAAATGGGGCATCATTATTACAACCACGTGGTAAGCGGCAAAGGCAGTACCGTACCCACCGAAATTGAGGCCGATGGTTTTTCCGGGTATGTAATGAATAAGCAGGGCGCAACACTGGCTCAATCTATTGCGGCCATGCAAACCATTGCGAGCGACAAGGCAAGTGCTACCCACCCGGCAAAAAAAGACAGGATTGCATCTATTACCAGGGGCTGGAACATGGCCAACAATGAGAAAGGCAATACCGGCAATACGGGTGGTGGTAACACGGGAGGTAATACAGGCGGCAATACCGGAAGCGGAAACACAGGTGGAGGTAACACGGGCGGCACCAATACCGACCCTGCAACCGATCCTAGCTGGATAGCACTTGGAATGCAAAGCAACAGAACAGAAACTGTTTACCTGAGCGATGATGGAAAAACCTACCAACCAGCCCAGATAAAACCTGGAGAATCATTTGTATTCAAATTTGAAGTATACAATTACGGCTGGTTGCGCTTGCCTTATTATAACGGGCAGCGGGTTTTTAAACTCATGCATGGCAGGGATTACAATATCATCTGGAACCGACGCACCAAAAACTGGACAGTGGTGGAAGTGCCGGAGTAGGAAGTTCAAAGTTGATTGGTTGATAAGTTCAAAGTTTGGCTTTGTGGTGAGCATAACCTTAAACTTTGAACTTTCCAACTTTGAACTTTAAGATACTTAACTGCTAATAAAATTCTGCACCACTTCCTCAGCCCTGGCACAGGCGGTTAACAGATTGTCGTTCACAATAATTTCATCAAACTCATTTTTAAACGACATTTCGTAACTGGCTTTGTTGATTCTTGCGGCAAGGGACGAGGCTGTTTCTGTTCCCCGGTTTTCTAATCTTTTTTTTAACTCCTCCACTGATGGCGGATTTATAAATATTGACAGGGATGTTTCAGGGTATTGCTGCTGCACATGAATAGCTCCTTTTACGTCAATGTCTAATACCGGGATTTTATTTTCAGCCCAGATACGGCTTAGTTCGCTTTTAAGTGTTCCATAGTATTTCCCTTCATACACCATTTCCCACTCCACAAAGTCTTCCTGCTGAATATGCTGCTTGAATGCTTCCGCCGTCATAAAATGATAGTCTACTCCATCCTTTTCAATACCCCTGGCCTGCCGGGTAGCTGCTGATACTGAAAAGGCAAGCTGCGGAAATTTTGCCATTAAATGCCTGGTGATGGAGGTTTTACCAGCGCCTGACGGGGCGGTAATTATGAGTAACTTGTTTGCATCCATTTGCAAATAAAAGAAAGATTATTGAAATAGCGGTAGTAGGCACATTTCAAATTGTTGCTGGCTGGTGAAGAAAACCTGCCCTGGCAGGGAGCCGTGGTAGTGAATACCGCCGCCTTTTTAAAAAAGCCCGTACACCGATACAACACAGATGTACAGCATGGCGGCCACCACCAGCCAGCCAAAAACTGCCATCCACAAAGGATGCCGGTAAGTGGTAATAATTTTTTTATTGTATGCTGCCAGCAATATCAGCGACAGCGAAACAGGCAATATCAAACCATTGAGCGCCCCTACTATCAGCAGCACCTGCTTTGGTTTGCCGATGAGTAGAAAAATAAGGGTGGACAAACTGATAAAAACCACAATCACCAGGCGGTAATTTTTTTTAATTGCCGGGTGCAATGACTGTAAAAAAGAAACTGAGGTATAGGCTGAGCCTGTAACAGAAGTAATAGCCGCACTCCACAATACTATTCCAAACAGGTACAAGCCAATATTACCCGCTGCGGCAGAAAATACCGTAGCGGCAGGATTCACGGCATCAAGCTGTATGCCCTTGCTTACCACACCCAGTGCCGCTAAAAATAATACTATCCGCATGGCAGTTGCCAGCACAATGCCCATAACCGCATTTTCCGAAACCTTTTTCAGGTGCAGCTCCCCACTAATGCCTGCCTGCAATAACCGGTGAGCGCCAGAAAAACAAATATAGCCACCAACCGTTCCACCTACAATGGTCAGCGTAGCCGATTCGGAAAACACATCCGGAACAAAACTCTTTTTAAGTGCTTCTGCCAAAGGCGGGTGCGATTGCCAGGCTACATATACCACCAGCAGCAGCATCAGTACGCCCAGCACTTTGGCAAAAAGATCCATTGCCCTGCCTGCTTCTTTCACTAAAAATATCAGCAGCGCCACACCACAACTGGCTACCACACAGTAAGCAAGGGGCCAGCCGGTTAATATTTGCAGGCCCAGGCCACAGCCCGCAATATTACCAATGTTAAAAGCAAGGCCACCAAGTGCCACCAGAATAATCAGCAGGTGACCCGAGCCCTTCAATACTTTATTGGCAATATCCTGTGCATATAATCCGCTTACCGAAATAATGCGCCAGATGTTCAGTTGTACCCCAATATCCAGCAGTACAGCCAGCAGTATGATAAAGCCGAAAGAAGCCAGGTATTTTTGGGTAAACACCGTTGTTTGTGTAATAAAACCCGGCCCGATGGCAGAAGTAGCCATTAAAAAAGCAGCGCCCAATAATATACTGCGTGATGGTTTACTGCTGTTCATATTTATTAATTGTTATACCAGCATTACTGAATGCCGCATGAATGGCTTTGGCAAATTCCAGGGCATGCTCCCCATCGCCATGTATACAGATGGTGACTGCATCTACGGGGATTACCTGGCCGGTTATGGTTGTAACGTTTTTTGTTTGTACAAGCTGCAATGCCTGTTTTACTGCATCTGTACTATTATTAATCAGCGCACCCGGCTGCAGTCTTGCTGTGAGTGTTCCATCTGGTTGATAGCTTCTGTCGGCAAATGCTTCGCCCAAAAAAGCTATGCCTGCTTCTGCTGCTGCCTGCTGCATAAAAGTTCCCGGCAGGCCATACAGTATTAAACCGGGGTTACAGTCCCTTACAGCAAGGGCAATGGCCTGTGCAGTGGGCAAATCTTTAGCAGCTGTATTATACAAAGCTCCATGTGGCTTTACGTGATGCAGCAGGGCGTTGTTGTCGTCGCAAACAGCCGTCAATAACTTAATCTGACAGCAAACAATTTCATATACTTCATCCGGTGGCAGGTTAATGGCCATGCGGCCAAAGTTTGCCACATCATTATAAGATGGATGTGCGCCAATAGCCACACGATGCTTAATGGCCAATTGCACCGTTTGCTGCATGGTAGCTGCATTGCCGGCATGGTAGCCACAGGCAATATTGGCCGAGCTGATAAAAGGCATCAGTTGCGCATCGTTGCCAATGCCTTCTCCCATATCGCAATTTATATCTGTAGTAAACATTTTTTTTATGAGCCCGGCTTCAGTAACTCTTTTCACCTGCTGTGGCGTCGCACTCTTGTACAGTATCACATTATTCAGCAAAAGTGCATCACCTTAAACATCACCCTCATATTTCCCCATACAAATCAACTTTACCTGCTGCAGCCATTTTTGCATTGAAAATAAACTTTCTTCAGCAGCTTCAATCGTTATCTGTCTGAATTTTATTTGTGCTGCCCCCTGCGCCTGTGCCATAGCAGGCATGGATGCTCCTGTTACATGCGCCATGCGTGGGTAACCGCCGGTGGTTTGGCAATCAGCCATCAGCACAATACAATCACCCGATGGCAGCAATTGAACCGTACCTTTTGTAACCGCAGAAGAAACCAGTTCAACCGGTTGCGTTAATGTCAGCAATGACCCGGAGAGGCGATAACCCATGCGATTGCTCTGACTTGTTACAGCAAATTTTCCTGTAAATATTTTTTTTTCGGCAGCAATATCCAGCAAGGACAATTCATTACCAGGTAACACATTTATTACATTATCTGCATCATACCATTGCCGCCATTCCTTTTCTGCCAACTGCCATTTAAAAGATGCATTACTTCCATTACCTGGTGTGTTAAACTCAATTACATCGGCTTTCTGCAAGGCTCTTCCTTTAAACCCACCTGCAGCAGCCGGTAAATAAGTGGCATAACTGCCCAGCCACTCCGGTATTGCCAAACCACCCCTTACTGAAAGATACGCCCAGGCACCCAAAATTTTTTTCTCAAAACTCAGCACATCACCAGGTTGTACAAAAATGGGCTGCCAGTTTTTTACAGCTACCCCGTTGAGTGTTGGCGAAAATGCAGCGCCTGCAATGGCTATAACCGCATTTTTCTCAAAAACCATTACCGGTGCAGGAAAACTCATTTCTATAACAGCTTCGCCTGCTGCATTTCCCGTAATGTAATTGGCAATGGTTGCAGCCAGTGTATCCATAGCACCACCGGCGGTAATGCCCGCTGCCCGGTAACCATTGCGGCCAGTATCCTGTACTGTTGTACAAATGCCGGGTTTTACAATGCGCAGGCTCATAGCTGCTGCTGTTTTATGTGATAAAACTCATCGGTATCAATGGGATAAAACTGAACACTGTCGCCCGCATTTATCAATGCAGGTGAAGGTCTGTTAACATCAAATATGGTAAGCGGTGTTTGCCCGATGATGTTCCAGCCGCCGGGTGACGCAAAGGGATAAATACCCGTTTGCGTGCCTGCAATACCCACACTGCCCGCAGGCACTTGTGTACGGGGTACCCGCAAGCGTGGCATCTGCAATACTTCGGGCACAATACCCATATACGGAAAGCCGGGCATAAAGCCAATCATAAAAACATGGTATGGGGCTGCGGTGTGCAATTGTATAATGTCGTCTGCTGCCATTTTTTTTGTATTGCACATCAACTGTAAATCAGGTGCAAATGCTCCATCATAACAAACAGGTATTTTATGCAGGTTGCCGGGCAGAAGTGCTGCCGTATTATTTTCTAAAAGCAATTGCTCCAGGTACTGCCGGGTTTTAGTAGAGACAGTTTCACCCGGGGCACAAATTTTTTTAATGATTGGGGCATCGTACATAACAGTAAGCGTACAGTAAGCAGGAACCGTTTCTATCAGGCCCTCAAAGGGTTGGCGCTGCAACAGTTGGTTGAACTGCATTACTTTGCTGTTCACTTCCGGGCTGATGCTGCTGCCAAACGAAACCGTAATAGCCTGTTCGTCTAATTGAAAAAATGTAATATCGGAATTGACTGTTTGCAGACTGTATTTTTTCAGGCACTAATATCAGCTTTTTATGGGTATTATGAGGGTAAAATTATAGCTGGTAAATTTTTTGCCGCAAATGTTCCTTTACGCCACCAAACCATTCATCTTTCAAAATACTGAGTAGCATACTGCTTCTGCGCCTGCCTGTAAAAGTATGCAGGTGGTTGCGGAGGATACCTTCCGGTACGCAGCCAATGGCCTTCATGGCATTGATGGAGCGTTCATTATCGGCATCGGCCCTGAACTCCAGCCGCTCCAGGCCCCATTGCTCAAAAGCAAACTGGAGCAATAACAGTTTGCAATGCCGGTTGAGGCCGCTGCGTTGAAACGGTGTTCCATACCAGGTATAACCCAATTGTGCTGATAAATTCACCGGTTGTATATCGTAAAACCTGGTGCTGCCTGCATAGCAACCTGCATGCTTGTCAAATACAATAAAAGGATACTCGATATTTTTTTCTCTCTGCGCCAATGCGTTATCAATATAAGCTTTCATGCCATCAGCACCAGCCGCACTTACCAGGGAAAATTTCCAGAGATCAGGTTCCTGCAAAGCAAAAGGCAGCAGGTGTTCGTAATCATCTTCCTGTAAAGGACGCAGCAGTACCCGATTGTTTTCTAATATTATTGGTTCTGTAAAAGGAAATGGTATCATATATTTATTCACTAATTATTCTGATTGCACGAATTACATTAATTCTTACATTCGCCATTCCAACTTCTGCATTCGTTAATCACTGATTTCACGGATTTTCTTACACCCTCATCGCATTTTAAATAACGGCTGCTGTATTTCATTGTCTCATTTGCATATTATCACATTTGCATATTGCTTCATCAGCATATTATCAAATTAGCACATCAGCACATCAGCACATTATCCAATTCGTTTTATATCGGCTCCCAATGCTATCAAACGCTCATCAATAAACTGGTAACCCCTGTCTATCTGTTCAATATTCTGGATGGTACTTTTGCCTTCGGCGCTCAGCGCTGCTATCAGCAATGCCACACCTGCACGTATATCCGGGCTGCTCATGGTAATGCCTTTCAGCTTCTGCTCCCTTTCCAGGCCAATTACCACGGCACGATGCGGATCACACAGTACAATTCTTGCACCCATATCAATCAGCTTATCTACAAAGAAAAGCCTGCTCTCAAACATCTTTTGGTGTACCAACACACTGCCATTGGCCTGTGTGGCCGTTACCAGTACAATACTTAGCAAATCGGGGGTAAAGCCCGGCCAGGGATGATCGTAAATGGTAAGCACACTGCCGTCCAGAAAAGTTTGAATTTCGTAGCTGTCCTGCGCTGGTATATGTATGTCATCGCCCCTGAACTCCATCTGAATACCCAGTTGCTGAAATTTTTCGGGGATAATACCCAAATGTTCCAGCCCTGCATTTTTTATGGTGATGGCACTTTGCGTCATGGCAGCAAGGCCGATAAAGCTGCCCACCTCAATCATATCGGGCAGTATGGTATGATTAGTGCCTCCCAGGTAATCTACCCCTTCAATGGTGAGCATATTGCTGCCCACGCCACTGATTTTTGCACCCATGCGGTTGAGCATTTTACTTAACTGCTGAATGTATGGCTCACAGGCTGCATTGTAAATGGTGGTAGTACCTTTTGCCATTACTGCGGCCATCAGTATATTGGCAGTACCGGTTACACTGGGTTCATCCAGCAGCATATACACCCCTTTAAGGTTGGGCGCTTCAAGGTGAAAAAATCCATCCTCGGGATGATAGGTAAAAGTAGCCCCCAATTTTTCAAACCCGATGATATGGGTATCAAGCCTGCGCTGGCCAATTTTATCACCACCCGGTTTTGGAATATATGCTTTTTTAAACCGGGCCAGCATCGGGCCAGCCAGCATCACCGAGCCACGCAACCTGCCGCTTTTTTTGTGATAGGCCGTACTATGGAGGTAGTCAATATTAATGTCATCCGCCTGGAAAGTGATGGTGTGCCTGTCTATTCTTTCAATTTTTACGCCCAGTTCTCCCAGCAATTCTATCAGCAGGTTTACATCTACAATATCGGGTATATTACTGATGGTGATTTTTTCGGGTGTGAGCAAAACGGCACATAAAATCTGCAACGCCTCGTTTTTTGCACCCTGTGGTGTTATTTCACCACTCAATTTTTTTCCGCCCCTTACTTCAAATGATGCCATATCCTTATTGGCCTTAGCCGGTTATTTTTTGCTTAAAAAAAAGAGTGCGTCATTTTTTGTGACTGCACTCGTATTATTTTATCCGTCTGCCTGCTTTGAGCAACAGTGATTTTAGTACCTTTTTTTGCCGTAGCTGCCACGGTTGCCATCTCTATTGCCATCCCTGTTACCACGGTTGTCATTGCGGTTGTCGTTGCGGTTGCCATCCCTGTTACCACGGTTGTCATTGCGGTTGTCGTTGCGGTTACCACCACGGTTGTCATTTCGGCTATCAGCCCGGTTACCGTCTCTGTTACCACCACGGTTGTTGCCTTCGTTACGGCTGGTGGTATTGCGCTGAATGTAAGTGCGCCTTCCCCTTGCCGGCGGATAATCATCATTCACAATTTCCACCTTGTGCTTTACATAAGGGCGGTTGTTAAACTCAAGCTGCCCTTTTGTAATGGTACTCAGTTCGCTCTGGATATTATCGTCATGCATCAGCTCCTTGTGCCAGTTGCTGTACACTAATTTCATGTAGTATGCAATGGAATTGGCAAAACCCTGGCGCTTATCCTGATCGGTTTCGTTCAATGCCTTATCAATTATTATCTCAATATTTTTACCGAGGTGATTGTACCTGGGATACCTTTTGGGGTAAGGAAGCGGGTCGGGCTTTGCCTTCAGCGTTTCCCTGGTGGGTATGGGATAAGGACTTTCAACATCTAATTTAAAATCGCTTATCAAAAAAAGATGATCCCACAGCTTGTGGCGGAAGTCTTCCACATTTTTAAGATGCGGGTTTAAAAAGCCCATCAGTTCTATGGTGGTATAGGCATTCCGCTGCCTTATTTCTTTATCTTCTATTGTAAGCAGGTACTCCACCATGCGCTGTATATGGCGCCCGTATTCCTTCATTATCAGGTGGTTTCTTGTTGTATTATATTCCATGTTTAAAATTATTCAAAGTTGGTAAAGTTAAGGTAAAAAGACCAAATGCAGCATCAGCCTGTGTTTGGGACTCTTTTTTTAAAATTTCACCTTTTATTGTGACTGTGGTTTCGATTGGTGGAGACACCAGCCTGGGTTGTAATGAGCGTAAAGTTAGGGGAAAAAGCCCAAATACTGAAAATAGCTGCTTTTTTGCCACAGAAGGCACAAAGGCCTATCGCAAATAACGCAGAGAAACACAAGGGGCGCAAAGCAGCCAGCCAAAGCTTTTACAATTTTCTGATTCGCCACCTAAGTACAAAAAAAGCACCAATGGCACCCAGGCTGTCGGCAAGCCAGTCAAACCAGTCAAAACTTCTGCCTGGGATAAAAAACCGTTGTATCAGCTCTGTGGTAATGCCCCACAGAATACCGGCAATTGTTAAGCGGGTGAGGTAGTTCAGCTTACTGGCTTGGGCGGCATCCGTTTTACCTATTGGATAGTAAAAAAGGATTACCAGCAGGAAAAAGCAGGCAACATGTACTGCTTTATCGAGGAAAATTATCTTTAAAAGCTTTGTGTCCGGCAAATCATTCCGTGGTGTACACATCAGCACCAGCACCACCAAAAACCATATTACTGCGGGTATAAACCGCTGCCACCGGATTGTGTCATTCCTGCTCATTTTTTTATCCTACCAATGCTCCGTAAGCTGCTGCGTCCATCAGTGCTTCCACATCTGCAGGATTATCAACAGTCATCTTCACCATCCAACCTTCTCCATACGGATCGCTGTTTACCAGCTCCGGTTCATTGTTTAATGCTGGGTTTACTTCTGTAATGGTGCCTGCAACAGGCAAAAACAGGTCGCTCACCGTTTTTACTGCTTCTACAGTACCAAAAACAGCATCAGCACCCAACGGCTTACCCACTGTTTCAATTTCCACATATACAATATCACCCAATTCGCCCTGGGCAAAGTTTGTAATACCTATTGTGGCGGTATTACCCTCTAATAAAACCCATTCGTGTTCTTTAGTATAACGCAGGTTGGAAGGAAAATCCATCTGTATATTTTTTAAAGTTTACTGCTTATCATTTGCGTGTGCAAAGTAGTTGTTTTTTTTATTTCGCTGCTGTCTCAGTACTTTTTTTATTTGAAAGGCATATTTGCTGATAAAAGGTACTGCTATGGCAGACGGCTATTTCATGCTGAGAATTTCCATCTTCATCCGTACATCCCCGAGCGGGCGGTTATAGCGATCCCCTGGTACGCCTGCTATCTTATCTACCACTTCCATTCCTGATTCCACTTCTCCAAAAACGGTATAATTGCCATCTAACCAGGGCGCACCCCCAATATTTTTGTACACCATCCGCTCGGTAATGGAATATTTGCGGCCAATTCTTGTTTCAGACATATCAAGCTCCTGGTCGGTAAATTTTTTACCCTGCACAATATAAAACTGGCAGCCGTTGCTTGCTTTTTCAGGGTTCCCGTCACTTGCTGCTGCCAGCACACCTCTTTTATGGTAAAGGCTGGGGATTATCTCAGCGGGTATCCGGGCCATATCGCTGCCACCATTGCCAAGTATGGCACCGGCAGTTGCCATTTTGCTTTCCGGGTCGCCGCCCTGTATCATAAACTCCCTCATTACGCGGTGAAACAGCAGGCTGTCGTAAAAGCCCTTCTTTACTAAACTTACAAAATTATCCCTGTGCTGGGGCGTTAGGTCAGAGAGCCGCACCATAATCACACCCGAATCGGTAGTAATTTGTATCCGCACACCGGGAACACGCATTTTGACGGGTACCGCAGGCTTTTGCGGCGTAATTTTTACAGTATTGCTTTTTTTAACAGCCGTCTTTTTTTTAACTGTTGTTTTTTTAACCTGGGCAATTGCCACAGTTGCCATCATCAATAAAGAAAGAAGAAATGTAATTTGTTTCATTTTTATACCGCCTGTTTAGTCAATAAATCCGTTGTTTTGAAAATAAAGTAATACATGATCTTTTAAAAAATTCTCCTGCTCCATCAAATCAAATGCCGGCAATGCTTTCAACTGTTTGTAATGCGGCCAACCCTCTTCATCGTTGCCTTCCAGCGCATAATAGCCGCTGATGCCCAGTAATACGCATATTGCCACATGCATCAGGTCCTGCTTTTGTTCTTTGGTTATCTTTTCTGTAACAAATCCTGTTTCCTGCACGCCCACCAGCATCAGTATGGCATTAAGGTCTGGTTTTTTTCCAAAACGCTCCATTAGTTTCTCCTCCAGCTTCCACCATCGCTGCTGCAAATCGTCCTTTATGTGCTGCATGGCGCAAATTTAAGGGTTTATTTGTTTTTTATCGGGGTCAGTCGAATTTCGTTGGGCGTTGATCGTTGGGCGTTGATCCTTGGGCGTTGGACTTTTCCGTTGGTGTTTTTCTGTGTTTCAGCGTCTTCGGTGGCATAAAAAAGCTGTGCAGCAGCGCTTGTTCTGTTGCTCAAACCGGGGTACTGCCAAAATATGCTCCTGATTGCTGTTGTGCTGCTGAACAATTACCTTTGCAGCAAATTTTAACCGGGATGTTACAAATAGGGTTTATACGCCAGCATGCAGATTTTGTTAAAGAAAGATTAAAACTGAAAAACGTTGCCGACTTATCTGTGGTGGATACTGTGATAGCGATGGACGAACAGTTGCGGAAACTGAAAACAGAGACAGAAACACTGCAATCGGCCATGAACAATGCCTCCAAAGAAATTGGGCACTTGATGGCTAAAGGCGAAAAAGACCTGGCTGAACAGAAAAAAGTAGAGGTTAGCAGCCACAAAGCAACCATTCAGCAACTGAACCAGCAACTTACTGATGCTGAAAAAGAACTGCATGATGTATTGGTAAAATTGCCCAACCTGCCGCATAGCAGTGTGCCGCCCGGTAATAAGCCGGAGGACAATGTGGTGGTGAGAGAAGGAGGCATTAAGCCGGTGCTGCCCGAAGGATCTGTACCGCATTGGGACCTGATAAAACAATACGACCTGGTTGATTTTGAAACCGGCGCCAAAATTACCGGCAGCGGTTTTCCATTGTACAAAGGCAGGGGTGCCAAACTGCAAAGGGCATTGGTACAGTATTTTTTAGATTATAATATTGCTGCGGGTTATACCGAATACCTGCCGCCCTATATGGTAAACGAAGCCTCTGCTTATGGTACAGGTTCGCTGCCGGATAAAGAGGGGCAGATGTACCATGTTACCGAAGATGGCTTTTACCTGATACCCACTGCCGAAGTACCGGTAACCAATATTTACCGGGATGAAATTGTAAAGGAAACCGACCTGCCGGTAAAGATGACGGCTTATTCTCCCTGCTTTAGAAGGGAGGCGGGCAGTTTTGGCAAAGATGTGCGGGGGCTGAACAGGGTACACCAGTTTGAGAAAGTAGAAATTGTACAATTGACCGACCCGGCGAAAAGTTATGCCGCACTGGAGGAAATGCTGCTGCACGTTGAAAAACTATTGCAGCAATTAGAACTGCCTTACCGCATATTACGTTTGTGCGGTGGCGATATGACCTTTACCAGCGCACTTACCTACGATTTTGAAGTGTACAGCGCAGCACAGGAAAAGTGGCTGGAATGCAGCTCTGTGAGCAATTTTGAAACCTTTCAGACCAACAGGATGAAGATACGATACAAAGACGGCAGCGGTAAAACACAGTTGCTGCACTCACTAAACGGCTCTGCACTGGCGCTGCCACGCATTGTGGCCTGCCTGCTGGAAAATAACCAATCTGCCGATGGCATAAAACTACCGGGCGTACTGCATTCGTATTTTGGCAGCGGGGTGATAGCATAACCGGTGCTATAGCATTTGGGATATATTTTGGATGGTTTACAATACGGCTATTATAAATTTCTTTCCTTTTTCTTTTTTACCCCAACCTTTCATCATACACCTTCGTCAATATTATTGATGGCGTTATATGCTGTCAATTTTATTAACTTTAAAAACGATGGTAATGGTAAATCTTTTTGCAAAAACAGCAATAGTTATTACAGGGCTGGTGCTTCTTTTTTCTTTTGATATACCGAGGGGCTGGGTAAAAGGTGGCAGTATGGCTGACAAGTATTTTATCGGGATAGACAGTACTGCCGCCAGTGACGGTCATAAAACGGTATGCATACAGTCGCTGCAAGATGATGTAAAAGGTTTTGGTACATTGATGCAGCAGATACAGGCAGGCAACTACCTGGGTAAGCGGCTGCGGCTGAGTGGCAATATAAAGTCGGAAAATGTAACGGGCAGGGCTGGCTTTTGGATGCGGGTTGACCAGCCAGGTACAAGTACCCCGCTGTGTTTCGACAATATGCAGCAACGCCCTGTTACAGGTAATACCGGGTGGACCGAATATGAGATTGTACTGGATGTACCTTCTTCAGCTTCAGTAATTGCATTTGGCGCATTGCTATCTGGCAATGGCCGGATATGGTTTAATAACCTGCGCCTTGAAGCAGTTAGTACAACCGTACCCGTAACAGCCCCGGTTACTGCTCAACCATACCAGATGGCGGGTGAGCCGGTAAACCTGAATTTTGAACAATAAAAAAAAGATCCAGCTGCCTGACAGTATAAATAATTTGGAACTGATAACCAGTGATATCATAGAAGGTTGTGTGCAGCAACACAGGAAGAGCCAGGAAAAGCTGTACCGGCTGTGTCATAAGGCCATGCTGAAGGTATGCTGCCTGTATGTGGCCAATGCACAGGATGCCGCAGCTTTGTATAACCAGGCCATGGTGAAAGTATTTGCCGGTATCGCCCAATACCGTGCAGCAGGTGCTTTTATGGCATGGGTACGCCGTATTGTGGTAAATACCTGTATTGACCATTGCAGGCGGCAAGCAAAATTTATGGTGCAATCCATTGATGCAGTGGCGGAAGAAAACTACCAGGTAGACCCGGCAGTGTATGACAAGCTATCGGCAGCAGATACAATACAGTTGGTACATGAGCTGCCTCCGGCTTCGGCAATGGTATTTACACTGTATGTGATAGAGGGCTGCAAACATGCAGAGATTGCAGCACTGCTGGGTATTTCAACCGGTACTTCCAAATGGCATTTAAATGAAGCCCGCCGCCTGCTGAAACAAAAAATAGATCACCACATTTTAAACAACAAAATCTATTATCATGCCGGCTGACAATAATAATACAGATGATTTTTTTCAACAGCAGTACCAGCAGTTTGAACCAGGCAGGCTGGAGCAGGATGCAGATTGGCAGCAAATGAACCAGTTGCTGAACAGCACTCCCAGGCCCAGGCGCAGGAAAAAGATTACCCGCCGCATCATCCGGTATATGGGCGGGCTGGCATTGATTACCACCGTTACCTATTACACCATTAACCGCCAGCGGGGAGCCCGCTATCAACAGCAGCAGCATAAGTTTTACGGCAATCATTCTCAGAAAAAAACACCTGAAACAGTACCCTATGCTGCAAAAATAATTCAGGCAGTTGCTCAAAAAAATACCACTGTTAAGCATGTTCCGCTGTTGCAGTCACAAAGGCGCAGCAACCATCCCAACAAGGGGCAAGTTGTATTGTCCCAACATTCAGATACTGTATTGCTACCCCGGCAAATGACCAATGCAGATAACAGTGCACAGCCGTTAAATAATTTTTTTGCGCAACTGGCGCAACCAGTACAACAGTTCAACATCAACCCAACACGGGATACTCTTTTGCTTTGCGCTGAAGGTACTGTATTGCGTATCAGGGCATACACTTTTATGCACCCCCTTACCAATAAATATATAAAAGACAGCCTGGTATTGGTGGTAAGAGAATGTTACGATTACACCAGTATGTTTGCCAATCAGTTGAGTACGCTTTCTGAAGCCGGGCCGCTCGTTACAGGCGGTATGATATACCTGGCTGCCACTATCAGCAACACCAGCGAACAACCACGTATTGTACGCCCCATTAATGTGCAAATGCCCATGACCAGTTACGACCCCTCTATGCAGCTTTACCTGCCTGCGGCTGCTACAGACAGCAGCAATACAAGGCAACCGGAGAATTGGGTTGCAGCAGCACAGTTACAGGCCTATAAAAACAATATCATTTTCCGCGGCAGAACCCATATTAAAATTATGGATGTGCAGCAGCGGGTAAATAAGGATGAAAAAAATGAAACTGCTAATTTCCAGGTACAGCCTGTGGTGGATATTACTGATGATAAAATAAAAGCCCTGGTACAAAACAGGTACTCCGGCATAACAGGCAGAATTGTAATTGAAAAAACGATGGTGGCAAATGAAAAAACAGTTTTGAAAAATACCCGGGCCATGGCTACGGGCAAAGGTTTTGTAATGGCAGATTCTATCTTCCTCCCATTTACCGAAGCGCTGACAGAAAAATTAATTTCTCAGCGGGACAGCCTCCGCTTTGCGGTTTTACTGCGGCAGGACAGCCTGCTTTACCGGCAAACCGTGCAGCGGGACAGTATTGCTTTTTTACAGAAAATGGCTTTTGAAAAAGCGTACCGCTTTAATGTAAACGGGCTGGGCTGGATTAACTGTGATAAGCTGATGAAACCGGGGGTTCCGCAGGTAGATTTTGTTATACGGTATGCACCGGGAGAAGCACCATCAAACGGATTGTACAACCTGGTATTTACCAATATAAAATCGATTATCAGGGGACAGTACATTAATGGAAATATTCATTTTGGCCGGCTGCCGGTTGGTGAACCGGTGCAGTTAATCTGCATTGCTGAGCAGCAGGGCAAAGTGATGGGTTGCATTAAGGCTTTTCGTGTGAGTAATGAAGCAGCCGGGCAGTTAATTTTTGAACCAACCAGCCCTGCTAAAATGCAGCAGCAGCTTGCGGCCGTTGATGCAGCATTGATATTATAACTGTACCCGTAACAATGTTAACATACAACCGCTGCATCAATAAACTGATTTCACAAAACTTTAAGGCAGCTATAATCTTTCGTTAAATAAGTCCCGCAGTTATTGCGGGGTTCATTTTTGCCCGCAACTTTGGATAAATATTTTTTTAACCAAAACAAATTTTATGAATGCAAAACATTTTTACATCATTACTTTTTCCTTATTATTGAGCATTGCTTGCAGCGCACAAATCGTAAAAGGCGATAAGCTGCTTGGGGGCAGTATTGGGTTTGTCCGTGGCAGCAGTAACAATTTTAATGGTGCCGTATCTGCCGATAATACGCTTACAGCCATTAACCTCGGCCTGTCGTATGGCAAGGCGGTAAAAAACAATACCGTCAACGGCTTTAATGCAGGGTTTACTTTTATCAACAATCCTGTAAGTACATTTGACCCGGCTACCGGTGCAAATATATACAACAACAAAATCCGCTCGGTTACTGTGGGTGTATTCAGGCGCCGGTACATTCCGCTGGGCAAAAACTTTTATGCATTCGGGCAGCTTGGTACCGACTTTGCATACACACAAAATGAGTATACTCAGTTTAATTCCGGCGTTATTTCTGAAAAGGTGGTGAATAAAAGTTACGTGGTCAATGCCTCCTTGTACCCGGGATTTTCTTACCAGCTGAATAACCGTTTTATGCTTGACCTTACACTTGGCTCGCTGGTAAATATCGGCTACGCACACAACACAAGACGTGTAAACAGCCGGCCGGCTACACCCAGCACTAATACTTTTTACCTCAACAGTAACCTCAGCCTCAGCAGCCTCGGCAATATTTCAGTTGGCTTCAGGGTGCTGTTTCACCATAAAAAGAGCGATAAAAAATCGGCTACTTAAAAAAAGTATTACAGTCAGCCTCAATACTGTTGTAAAAGTCAGTTTTGAGGCTGATTTTTTTATTCAGCATAAAAACCACCGGAAGGCTGCCCTGTACCTGAAATGGTATCAACTATTTGTTTAATACATCCCTTTTATTTTTCAGAAATACTTAAAAAAATACACTCCCATGGCCGGTTATGGTTAAATTTGTTAACTCTTTTTAAAACAATTTTTACCGGTTATGCAGAGAAAAATGTACACAAAGATTATTGCACTTTTTATTTCGGCCTTTTTACTCGCCGGGTCGCCTGTATTGGCACAGCAAAAAGTATCAAAAGTACTGCTGCAGGGCTTTTGGTGGGATTACTGGAACAATAATTTCCGTTTTGGCTGGGCCAATTACCTTACCGAACTGGCGCCCCGCCTCAAAGCGATGGGTATAGATGCCATCTGGATACCGCCTGCGGCAAAAAACAATTCAGCAGGTTCGGTGGGCTATGCCCCATTTGATATGTACGACCTTGGCGATAAATACCAAAAGCAACAGGGCGATACCACCAGGCTGGGTACAAAGGATGAACTGCTGCGCATGATTGCGGTAATGCATGCGAATGGAATAGAAGTGATTGAGGACATGGTAATTAACCACAACTCGGATGCTGCGGGTGCAGGCGGGCAGGATACAGAGCCCGGCAGGAGTATGCAATCGGCCAGCGGGTATAAAAATTTCCGCTTTGTGAGTTATAAAACCCCACGCATTGATGAATCGGTAAATGATTACTGGACAAGGTCCGGACGCTGGGCAAA
>JANMDL010000163.1:0-1644 GCA_031376295.1 Chitinophagales bacterium | reverse complement strand
GTATCAATCGTAAACAAATCGGATAATCCATTACCGGCTTATGCCACGGCAGGCTCAGCAGGTATGGACATAAGGGCCAACCTTGATAGTCCTGTAACTTTACATTCGCTGGAGCGTTATCTTGTGCCAACAGGGCTCTATATTGAGTTGCCTGCCGGGTATGAGGCGCAGATGCGGCCCAGGAGCGGACTGGCTGTTAAACAAGGGATTACTTGCCTTAATTCGCCGGGTACAATCGACAGCGATTACCGCGGCGAACTGAAAGTAATACTCGTAAATCTTGGAAAAGAAACCCAGGTTATTCAGCATGGCGACAGGATAGCGCAATTGGTAATTGGCAAAGCAGAGCAGGCAAGCCTGGTTTTGGTACAGGAATTGAATGAAACAGCAAGAGGAGCCGGTGGATTCGGGCACACAGGAGTTAAGTAAAAGCAAACAGGTATATGCCTGTAAAGAATTGATAAACTTTAACAGCAAAAAACAAATGTTAAATATAAAAAATATAGTACTTTCAGCAATGCTGGCAGCAGTACTCGTATCAGCCACCAACTGCCGCACAACAAAAAAAATAAGCAAAGCCATTGCACCAAAAGATACGGCTGCGGCTGTTGTTATTACGAAGGAGTCGCCTGCTGATTCTTTATTAATGATTCATACAACATTGGATAACCTGTATAAAAGCAGGATAAATTATAAAACATTTACAGCTAAAATAAAGGTTGATTATGAGGACAGCAAGGGCAAACAACCTGACGTGAACGCCTATGTGAGAATTATTAAAGACAGCCTTATCTGGATCAATATACGCTCGGCATTTCTCGATATTGATGCCTTCAGGATTTTGATTACAAAGGACAGTGTATTTGTGATAAATAAACTCAATAAGGAAGTGCAGTTCCGCTCCATTGATTACCTGCAGGAAG
The DNA here is from genome assembly GCA_031376295.1 of Chitinophagales bacterium. Classification (GTDB taxonomy): domain Bacteria; phylum Bacteroidota; class Bacteroidia; order Chitinophagales; family Chitinophagaceae; genus Ferruginibacter. The sequence goes on along the minus strand of JANMDL010000163.1, from coordinate 721 downwards.
TAACAGAAATTCCCTTTGATTATAAAACAGTGCAGGATCTGCTGGTTGGTAATCCTGTGTTTTTAGATACAGCAATTGTTTCCTATAAAAAAACTGAAAACAGTATACTGATTGCCCTTGCAGGGGATGTTTTTAAGCACCTGCTTACGCTTGATGCAGCCGGAACCACGCTTTTGCACAGTAAGCTGGATGACCTGGATGTGAGCAGGAACCGTACTGCCGATATTACCTACGGAGATTTTGAAACCAAAAGCGGCCAGCTTTTTTCAACAAAAAGGCAGATTACTGTAGCCGAAAAAAACAAACTGGATATACGGATGAACTTCAAGCAATATGATTTTAACAAAGAATTATCAATCAGCTTCAACATCCCCAAAAATTATAAGCGCAATTAGTCGTTATTTTAGATGCAGGTTAAGTGTTGGTGGGTAGTTTTTGGAAATGCCCGGTTAGTAAAATACAAAGAAGGTGCGGCAATATGAAATGGATTACCAATATTTGTTAACTAAATTTATAGTTGTACATTTGTTCTGTCCTTAAATTAAACGTATGATTAAAAAATTGACAGCAGTGGCTTTTTGGGTGATGATGAGCTTGCCTGTTTTGGCCCAGCCTGGTAAAAATGGCAGGGACGAACTTGAACGGCAGCGCAAGCAGTTGAAATCTGAAATTGAGGACCAGGAAAAGCTGTTGAAGGACATAAAGAAAACTACTTCTGAAA
>JANMDL010000158.1:0-6014 GCA_031376295.1 Chitinophagales bacterium | reverse complement strand
ATCGGCGAACGAGGCGGTGAGATGCACGGGCCCCGCGGAGGCGAGGTCCGGCGACCAGCCGCTTTCGTTGCGCGGATCAAGGCAATCCGCCGGCGGATATTTCTCGTCCCACGAATCTGCCGTGACGCCGGCGATACGCTCCAGCTTGTGCAGATTGATCTGATCGTTGGCGTTACCTTTGATCCGCGCAATGGCGAAATTTTGGCGCATCACTTCCAGTACCAGGTCGAGCCTGCCTATTATTACCACTTCCCACAAAGTGCGCCAGCGGCTCATGCCCATGGTGGTACACAATTCAAACTCCTGCTTATCTATTGCATCAATAGCAGATAAAAAAGAAGTAACAAAAAAAGGTACAATGCCAAAAACGAGCATATTGGTTTTAAGTGCTCCCCCATCTGTAGATAAAATCGTAAAGAGAAATACAAAACCAGCTATAGGCAAGTAGCGGCATTTAATGATAAACTGTGCAATGGGTTTAAAAAATGGCACCATTGCTAAATAACTTATTATGAGCGCTACTATCAATGATATCCCAAGTCCTTTAAAGGCAAGTGTGATACTCTTAATAAAGTCGCCCCAAAAATCAATTACTTTATCGTCCCCTTTTATTAATTCCAGTGCTTTTTCACCTACTTTCAAGGGGCCGGGAATGACACTGCCCTTACTGCTCAAGTGCCAGAATAGCAATGCCAAGGCGCCCTGTACAGCAATAAGAATCAGCATGTTTTTTTTGCTGATAACAGCAAAAGGATTAAAAATATTCTTCATTGCATCATTTTAAAAGAGGCAGCCGAAACTCCCTCTTATTATTGTATAAAATTACTGCCCCAGTACGATCTGCACCCTTCTGTTTTGCGCTTTACCTTCTACTGTATTGTTATCGGCCACAGGCTGGTTGCTGCCCATGCCCTTGCTTTCGAGCCTGTTGGCAGCAATACCCTTGCTGGCCAAGTAAGCCCTTACACTGGCGGCACGTTGCTCACTCAGGCTTTGATTGCTGGCCGGGTTACCCGTATTATCTGTATGGCCATATACACCAACTTTCAATCCTTCGGCTACCACAGAGCTTTTTAATATTTCATCCAGCACAGCATACGATTCTGGTTTGATAGTGGCACTACCGGTTTCAAACTGAATCTGGAATGATTTGGAGGAAACCTTATCAGTAATAGTGGGTGCATATTTAATGTCTATTGCCTTGCCCTGCAGTAATTCAGGATGATTGGCAATTACAGAATTTAAAAATGATTTGTCAACCACCTTTGAATACTCAGGGTATTTAGGAATCAATGCAGGGTACATCTTAGAAAGGATATCACCAAAAGTGCCGTATACAATTTTGTAACGGTCCACTTTATCGTTACCCAAGCCAAACATATTGGCAGCATCAGCCAGGTTAAAGGCCATGGAACCACCCAGTTCCACATCATTGCCCTGTATGTCTTTTTCTGTTACGCCATTGTAATATTTCAGCCAATATGCGCCATCTTCTTCATTGTACACTTTGGCACTCACTTTGGCAGCCAGTTCCTTTGCATCTGTATAACTGCGCACCTGGTCGCCTCCTTGTGCAAGCGCCATAATCAGGTTCTCAATGTCGGTGCGATGGTCGTTGGCAAATTTTCGGATAGTGATAGTGATATTCGGCATCTGCGAAGCATATTGTTTGGTAGAAGCAATATTAATCAACCCACCTTTTTTCTTTGCAATGTTTACATCGCCTGGAGTCCAAGTGGCCACGGCATCCACGCCAACCGTGGTATCTTTGCTCACCTTTTTACCGTTCTCCACAAAAGCACGTTTTTCCTTGTAACCGGCAATGTATTTATTAGCCGCATCCAAAAAGTCGCTGGCCGCAACAAGGTTCACTGCATTGCGGTCAAAAGTTGTTTCGTCCGGGTTCACCTTAATACCGTTATCACCTGCCCATTTCAGCAAAATGTTCATATCACCATCACGCAGGTAACAGCTAACGGTTTTGCCTATAGCATTTTTGGGATCCGTTTTCCAGCTTTGCGGGCCCATCAGTTTGTCTTCGCCATAGCTTTTGCCCATGGCATAAAAAGCTACCGGCTGGTATTCTGGTCCCAGTGGCTCCAGTGCATTGGCCAGGCCGTTAAAAAATGCAGGCATACCATCGCCCATGTACGAAGCAAAAACACCTTCTGTATTGGGGTTGCTCTTATAATCAGAAGCAAATTTTACTATGTCTGCAATGGATTTATCGCAGTTATCCTGGCGCACAATATTTATCTGCAGTTTTGCATTGTCAATTAATGAGCCCTTGGTGGTTAATGGGCCACCATTGGCAAACATCAGCGGAAACTGTGCGTTCCAGGCCATTACTTCCCATTTAATTTTTGTGCCGCCATTGGCGCTGGGTGTTTCGCCCGGCAGGGGCAGCTTGGTAGCTGTTGTACCTTGCAGTGATGCTTCGGGTACATCGGGCAATACCACTTTGCCTATTTCAGTAGAAGGCGCCGCTTCTTTGGGACGTTTATCCCACCACAAAAATTTTGCAGCGGCCAGCCCGCCAAGTACCAAAGCTATTCCTAATAATTTCCCGGATGTTTTAACTTTTACAGACATCGTATTTCAGTTTTCTATTTTAAAATCTTGTTCCTTTTTTGTTTCTTACAATCAACTCAGCAGGTCATTGTAATTATCAGTAGCTACCTTGCCAGGCACCACAGGTGCATTGGAAGGCTGCCATTGCGGAGTAAGTTTCAATTCTTTCTCTACATCAAATGTTTCCAGCATTTTTAATCCTTCCACTTCATACGTAGCATTGTCTAAATCAATACTGCGCATAAAATCGGTAGAGTAGCTGATGGCTTTTTTCATATTAGCCAACTTACCTGCAATGTCATCTTTCAGGTATTCCATGCTCTGCTCCACCATCAGTTTCTTTTCAGGATCACCTTTAAATATCTTTAATGCAGAGTTGAGTGCCCTGTTGCCCGAAGTAACAGATTTGTAGAGGTCTTTTTTCAGCTCCAGTTCATTGCGGGCATCTTCAATAAGATAACCACTGTTTTTATGCACTTTGGTAAGATAGTCGCCAATTTTTGCAAGGCTGTCACGAATGGGAGCCAGTTGCTTGATGTACTCGTTGATGCGGGCCACCTGCCTGGTGGCATTGCCCAGCTCCGGCATCATATTGTTTTCTTTGGCAGCCTGTGCACGGGTGAGCATCTGTTTCATTTCCTTTTCCTTTTCACTTATCTTCAGGTCAATCTTTTCTTTCTGCCCATCCACATCCACACTTTGGGTGTACAGCTTTTCCCGCTGCTTTTCCATATCTCCAATGTAGTCTTCAGCAATAATAAAAGGATCCAGTTCTATCACAAGACCCACTAATTTTTTCATAATGATTTCATACAGGTAAAACAGGCTGAGCCTTAGTTTGCGGTGGGTGATGCAGTATAAAAATACACCGAGGCATACCAGCGCAATACCGAAGTTAAGCGTGTTCCACACCATTTTTGTAAGAATGGGTACTACAAAATAGGCAATTACCCCTAGCAGCCCCAGGCCGATAAAAACGCCCACTTTGCCACCCGGTCTGTTCCAGTAAGATTTCAGTTTGTCCTGCGCACCCGCAGGGAAAATGTTTGTATCCATTTGTTGTTGTTTATAAATGAGTATTTATTTTCTGCATGTCGCCGTTGATCATCGCAGCCATCGCATCGCATGCAATATTATAACCGTTCTTATTATTATTCAGTTTTGCTTCTTCGTCTATCACTTCTTTTTTGAGTGCCACAGCCTTTGTATTATTTGCCTCAATTTCTTTGGTGAGTTGCTGTATCATTTCAGCATTGGCTGCGTTCTTTTTTTCCAGTTCGGCCACTGTTGATTTTCTGCCTTCAATATCACTGAGCGTTTTTGTATTTACTGCACTCTGAAACTCCAGCCTGTCTTTTTCTATTATTTTCTGGTATTGAGAAGCACTTTCCAGCAACTTATCTTTGCTTAGCCCCTGTACCTGCAATGAGGCAAATACCGCCGTCATCCGGGTTTTATCGTCGGGTACGGCTGCTTCCAGGGTTTCCATCATTTTCCAGAATTCGTAATAATCGGGGCCGGGCAGGTTGGCCTTGTCAAAATGCTCAGCAAAATGCTTTTCAAACTTATCCGCATCTGCCTTGCTGAGTGAAGCCGGGGCAGTAGTGTAAGTTGAAGCTGGTACTGATGGGTCAACAGTTTTTTCCTGAAAAGAAGATTTTGGCTTTACCTGCAGGGGCAATCCATCTTCGCCCCAACTACCGGGCTTCTTCTCTTCCGGCTCAAATTCTACAAACAACCCGAGGGCTTTTTTAAAAAAGTTCGACATTTCAGTTCAATTTTCTGGTTAAAAATAATTAAATAACTTGTTTTAGGGGATAAAATTTTGCTGCGCCCTCATCAGTTGCGCTCAGTGCTGACACTGACAATGGCTTTTGTACCCTCATCAGTTACGTTCGGTGCAGATACTACAACTGTTCGGTGGTTTTGTATTGACGATTAATATTTCAAGTTTAATTGGTTAATCCGGGAGGCAATGCTGGTCGTTTTTTGTGCTTTTCCTTGATGAAAAGCACAAAAAATCAAGGGCTGCGGGAAAAAAAGCTAAAAATTTCCCTGCCTGGCTAAAATGAAATTAGTCACAGCAGTTGAATATGGCCGGGCAATAGTGCGACTTACCGGCTAAGAATAAAGCCTGGCAGTAATAACATCAATTTCATTTTTGCACCAGTCATTAAAATTTTCTTAACGCAATTTTTCCCGAGGCCCATCCTTCGAAGACCTCTTCTAAATAGGCAACGATGGGCATTTGAACCATAATAACCTTTCCCATAATTTAATGGTTTGTTATCTAATAAAATCTTCCGAACACTTATGGTGCAGACAAAGACCATGGCTTTTGTACCCTTATCAGTTCCGTTCAGTGCCGACAACAACCACGCCTCTTTTAAAAACTGCCCCCCAACCACTGTTGGCAGGGGCAGTTTCATGGCTATAATAACAGTTACACGGGGTTTTGCGTAGTTTCATCCTTTACCTGATGCTTCTTCCCCACTTCCTCCAGCAATTTTAATCCCAGCAGCCCGCTGATGCCACTGTTTGCAGCATCTCCGCCGCCGCCAATCAGTACATCCGGCATTATTTTGATGCCCTGGGTGCCAATGGCTTCCATTACTTTTAATTGCGTAAAATTGTTGCCACCCATTGCTTCTACCGATAACTTGTACGACTCTGCATTTGATTTACCAATGGCCAGTATCTTCTCCGCTTCTGCATTACCGGTAAGCGAAATTCTTTCTGCCTCAGCTTTTGCCAACAGCTCTATTTGTTCGGCATTTGCCTTTGCCAGCAACCTGGTTTTTTCGGCCTCGCCACTTGCCAACAATTTCAGCCTGTCGCCCTCGGCGGTTGACTGTAACCTTACACTATTTGCCTCACCTGTGGCTTTTTTTACCGAAGCATCAGCTATGCGTTCGGCAATTACTACACCCTGATCGGCTTTTACAATCTCCTTCTGCATTTCGGCAATGGCCGTTTCTTTTTCCAGGCTCTGGCGGGTTTCCTGTGCCTTCATCTCCGTTTCGTATGTAATCTTCTGCTCCTCGGCCAGTTTACGGTCAGTCAGGGTCTTCATCAGGCTTTCGGGCGGTACAATGTCACCAATAAGCGTATCCACGCCAAACACATTGTATTGATCCAGCACGGCACCAATATGCTCCCTTGCACTGCTCTGGCGCTCCTTACGGGTACCCAAAAAGGCAATTACATCACTATCCTGCGCACTGTTGCGGAAGTAGTTGCCAATCGTGGGCTCCAGCACCTGGCTCACCAGGTTATTCATATTACCAAAGCGGGCAATCACTTTAGGCGCTTCGTAAGTAGGTATGTGTATAATCTGCGACACATCGAGGTTAAAAGGAAAACCATCCTTACTGCGTACTGTAATCGTACTCAGGTTTTTATCCAACTGGTGGCTTTCGCTGCGGGCGCTTGCCCAGTTAAGT
>JANMDL010000703.1:0-3192 GCA_031376295.1 Chitinophagales bacterium | reverse complement strand
GGGATTAAAATCCTGGCAGAGTAAAAAAAAACTGCTGCCATTGGTTATGGTGAGCGCCGTAAGTGTAAATGTGATGACGTTTGTGCGGTTAATTGCAGCATTCCCATCCAGCAATCCGGTCGCAATGGTATTAGGAGAGCTAAAATCAAGTGTATTTGCATCAGCCCAGTTGCCAGCAACATCTGTTAAGCTGGTGGCAGTGGTTGCGTATTGAAAGTCAAGCCTGTCCTGCCTGCCAACGGCACCGCACCGCCATTGCTCACCTGTGTAGGTAAACGTAATGGTATTGATATTACCGCCGGTATTGTTAAGAAATTTTGCACCGATGGTGGGTATTAAGCTGCCCGATTGCAGGGTGCCAAAAGCCCTTTCGGTATTACCTGTTGAGCCAAAGCTGTAAGTATCACCACTGGTGGAAGAACCCGTGCCGGCAGTATAGCGCTGGTTGGCAGCAGTGCCGGTTTCCGTCATCAGCCAGCCCAGCGGCAGGTTACTGGCAGTATCATTGCCGGTAATAACCAGGGTATTAAAATCCTGGCTGTAACTGCCGGATATGGTAAGAGATATCTGGGCAGTAGCTGCTGTTGTGAGCATTAGCAGGAACAGGAACGACAGGTAAAATTTTTGCATGTGTAATTGCTTTTATTGAGCCTGCAAAAATACCCTGATTATTTGGTACCCTGATTTTTTTGCATGATGTTTTTGTTAACAGTTTGTCAGTCTGTCAGTTATTAACAGATGGCATTTTATTTGACCAATTGCTGCAAAACAAACTAATTATGCAAAAAGGAGCCATACGGGTACAAACGGAGAACATTTTTCCAATTATTAAGAAATTCTTGTACAGCGATCATGAAATCTTTATCAGGGAGCTGGTGAGCAATGCCATTGATGCCACTCAAAAGCTGAAAACACTTTCTTCAATAGGGGAGGCAAAGGGCGAACTGGGTGAGTTGAGGGTGGATGTAAAGATTGATGCCGAGGCTAAAACGTTGACTATCAGCGATAAGGGTGTGGGTATGACGGAGGCTGAAGTGGATAAGTACCTCAACCAGGTAGCATTTAGCGGGGCAGAAGAGTTTTTGGATAAATACAAGGGGCAGAACGAAAATAACATCATCGGGCATTTTGGGCTGGGTTTTTACAGTTCTTTTATGGTGAGTGATAAGGTGGAAGTGATAACAAAATCCTACCAGGATGAAGCGCCTGCTGTAAAGTGGGAATGTGATGGCAGCCCGGAATTTGAACTGACAGCCAATGAAAAAGCAGAGCGTGGAACTGATATTGTTTTGTACATCAACGAGGAAAGCAAAGAGTTTCTGGAAGCAAGCAGGATTGAAACCATCCTGAAGAAATTCTGCCGCTTTTTGCCTGTGGCTGTATATTTTGAAGACAAGCAGATTAACAATACGGCACCCGCCTGGACAAAAAAACCTGCTGACCTTACGGATGAGGATTACAAAAACTTCTACAAAGAATTGTATCCATACAGTGAAGCCCCTTTATTCTGGATACACCTGAATGTGGACTATCCTTTTAACCTTACCGGTATATTGTACTTTCCTAAAATTAAGCAGAGTTACGAAATACAGAAAGACAAAATACAGTTGTACTGCAACCAGGTATTTGTTACAGATGAGGTGAAAGATATTGTACCGGAATTTCTGATGCTGCTGCATGGTGTGATTGACAGCCCGGATATACCGCTGAACGTTAGCCGCAGCTACCTGCAGGGCGACCCCAATGTGCGGAAGATCAACAGCCATATTACCAAAAAAGTAGCAGATAAGCTGGAAGAAATATTTAAGAATGACAGAAAGGGTTTTGAAGAGAAGTGGGAGAGCCTTGGCTTGTTTGTGAAGTATGGGATGATGACAGACGATAAGTTTCTGGAGAAGGCAAATAAATTTCTGGTAATGGAAATTGCAGGTGCCGGTGCTGAAGAGCAGCAATTTCAAACCCTGGAAGAATACAAACTGGCTACCGAAGTACTGCAAAAAAATAAGGATGGCAAACAGGTGATATTGTACACCACCAACCCTGTGCAGCAAGATGCCTATATACAGCAGGCAACTGCTAAGGGCTATAAAGTGGTGAAGATGGAAACCATGGTGGATGCCGGCTTTTTGAACCAGATGGAGATGAAGTGGGAGAACGTACAGTTTACCCGTGTGGACAGTGATATTACAGATAACCTTATTGACAAACAGGAAGGTGGCGAAAGCGTGTTGAGCAAGGAGGAAGAAGAAAAGTTAAAAGAACTGTTTGGCATGCCAATACCTGAGTTGAATGTAACAGTGGAAGTAAAAGGGTTAAGTGCAGATGCCCCGCCGGTGGTGGCCACCAGGCCCGAGTTTATGCGCCGTATGAAAGACATGGCAGCCATGCAGGGCGGTATGGGCGCATTTTATGCCCAGATGCCTGATGAAGTAACGCTTACGGTTAATGGCAACCACGCCATTTATAAAAATATCCTGGCCGAAGCAGAAAAAGAAAAACAGGAGAAACTGGTACATAACCTGGCCGACCTGGCTTTACTGTCGCAGGGATTACTAAAGGGAAATGGGTTAACGAATTTTATAAATAGAAGTGTGGAACTGATGGGGTAAACATTATCCTGCATAAAAATTTAAATACAGGCTGCACCCTTCAGGTACAGCCTGTATTTATTGTACTAAGGACAGAATGTGAATTTACACAGTCCTTTAAAACACCAGTAACCCTGGAGCGTATCATTTGTACATACCCCCAGACAATCTGCAGGAACATTGCAGGTTCTTCCAAATGCCCCGCCCTTTACATTTTTCATTTCACTCCGGGATAATTTTTTGCCCGGTTGTTGATTGTTTTTATTCATACTGTTGCGGCAGTTTTGTAATCTTAAAAGCTGCCAAAAACTTTGGTTATAAAAATTATTATACCGGCAGGAGGTGTTACCTGTAAAGGGCAATGCTCCACATTTCTGTGACTTAATTTACAGCTTAATTTTTTGCAAAATTTATGAGTTTATTTGGGATGTTTTAGGCTAATGAATGATGAGATGCCTTTTGTTTGCTGGTATAAATGTAGGATTTTCCCTGATACTGCAATGAATGGGTGCATTTCAAATTGTCGCATTAATATTTGTAAATTTAGGGAACCAACTACCTTAATTATGACAAAAGAACAATTAATAGCCTCCGTAAGTGCTCA
>JANMDL010000118.1:0-13577 GCA_031376295.1 Chitinophagales bacterium | reverse complement strand
GTATAGGTAGCCGAAGGATTCATCACTGTGGAGGTAGTACCATTGTCAAAATCCCAGTACCAATTATTGATATTGCCCACTGTAGCCGAGGAAGCATCCGTAAATTGTATGGTATTCAGCACACAACTATCGTTATAACTAAAAGCGGCAACTGGCTTACTGCCAATGCGCACAATTTGTATTTGTGTTTCTTCACAGCCGTCGGCACCTACCACCTTTAGTGTTACTGTATAGTCACCCGCTGAAGTATAGGTATGTACAGGGTTAATATTTACAGAATCTATGGGGCTGCCATCACCAAAATTCCAGTATCGTTTTACCACGGGCGCAAAGGCAATGGTGGAGTCGTAAAAGGTAATGGGTTCGTTGATGCAACGGTTTTGCCCGTTGAGCGACCTGATGCGGGGAGTAAGCGCAGTACAGAATTTTTGATTATTAACCAATCCCCCCGTTGCACCTGTAAACCCCCAGAAAACCATTGAATTGCCACTGAATACATCAGTCACAAAATCTTTAACCGCACTAACCCTTAATACACCATCAAAATATGCTTCCAGGGTTTTTGAAACCGCATTCCAGTTTACCCGCAGCACATGCCAGTTGTCGTCTTCAGCATTATCAATACCACTAATAATCTGAACTGGTCCAGCAAGATTATTTACTGTCAGGTTGTGGTTTAAAACACCATTGGTTTGAATAGCAATATGATCGTAAGCCGGGTCATTATCAGGGCTGCCGTTCTGATAAGTGTCAAGCGTAACACCTACAGATGGAGTTATGCCGGCAAACCCAAGTCCGCCGCCCTGGCTGCCCACACTGGTGCTGATTGGCTGCAATACAAATGCAATACCATCAGCGCCATTTGCATCTAAGCGGCCAAGGTATATGTCAAACTTAAAATCAAAAGACTGGTTGAGATCAATCCTGAAGTTATTCCAAACAGAGCCGCTTGTAGCGGTTACCTCTCTTGTAAGTGTGTAACAACGACAATTATCCTGTGTTGCGCTGCCATTAACAGTGTATTGCTGTGCACTAGCCGCTAGCTGTACTAAAAGCAGTATTGGGAAAAAACCGGGAAAAAACCATTTCATTGGGTTAAAGTTAGCAAAAAAGGTGCAGGATATTCTACGCTCTCTTTTTGGGTGCATTTAAAATTGTCGCTGGCAGGTGAGAACTGACCAGGGCAGTCAGCCGTAAACTGTGTCCCCACCGCCCGCAACCAAAAAAAAGAGGTGTGACAATTTTTAAATGCACCCTCTTTTTCAGGTCAATTAACCTACAGCTGCGCAGTTGCTGCCAATGGCAACAAAAAAGGCTATCCGTTAAGATAGCCTCAGTAAATTCAGTTCTTTTTTAAAGGGTTACCAGCCTTTTTTGGCCACACCGTCTTTAACGGCTTCCAATGCACGGGCTTCACCCAGCATGGTGGTCATTTTATTGCCTTTACCATCATTACCCTGGGCCATGTAGCCGCCACGGGCTGTTTTAGTTATCACTGCATCCTGCATGGGAACATCTTTTTCCTTCGTCTTCATGCAATAAGCTGTTAACATTTTTGACATCTTTTTAGAATTTAATTGGTTAGAAAATGGGTTCAAAACCTGCTTTCAGGTTACAATTTACGTTAAAAAACCTGAATTTTCCAAATAGTTCCCCGTAAGACCCTTTTTGTGGCCTGTCTTTTACACGTCAATCCGGGCATATTTGGCATGGGTTTCAATAAACTCACGTCTTGGCGGCACTTCATCACCCATCAGCATACTAAACACCCTGTCGGCCTCAGTAGCACTGTCAATGGTTACCTGCTTCAGTGTACGGGTTTCGGGATTCATGGTGGTTTCCCACAATTGCTCTGCATTCATTTCACCCAAACCTTTATACCGCTGTGTATTTACGCTTTCGTCTTTTCCCTGTCCCAGGCGGGCAATCAGTGCCTTTCTTTCGGCATCGTTCCAGGCGTATTCCTGCTCTTTGCCTTTTTTTACCAGGTATAGTGGTGGCTGTGCTATATACACATATCCCTGCTCCACCAGCTCCTTCATGTACCGGAAGATAAAGGTGAGGATAAGCGTAGCAATATGACTTCCATCCACGTCAGCATCCGTCATTATAATCAGCTTATGGTACCGCAGTTTTGAAATATCCAGCGCCTTGGGGTCATCTGGTGTGCCAATTTTTACACCCAGTGCCGTGAACATATTGCGTATCTCCTCATTGTCATATATCTTATGCTCCATGGCCTTTTCCACATTCAAAATCTTACCCCTGAGTGGCAAAATGGCCTGGTAACTTCTGTCACGCCCCTGCTTGGCCGTACCACCTGCCGAATCTCCCTCCACCAGGTACAGTTCGCACCTGCCGGGGTCTTTATCGCTGCAGTCCGCCAGTTTGCCGGGCAATCCACCACCAGTAAGTACACTTTTACGCTGCACCATTTCACGGGCTTTGCGGGCCGCCGCACGGGCTTGTGCAGCCAGTATTACTTTATTGATAATCTGCTTGGCATCCTTCGGGTTTTCTTCCAGGTAAGCCTGCAGCACACGGCTGAGCGTACTGTCTACAACGCCCATCACGTCGCTGTTGCCCAGCTTGGTTTTGGTTTGTCCTTCAAATTGCGGCTCGGGTACTTTTACCGATATGATAGCACTAAGGCCTTCCCTGAAATCATCTCCTTCAATTTCTACCTTGGCTTTTTCAAACATGCCTTCCTTTTCACCATAGCTTTTAAACACCCTGGTGATGGAACGGCGAAAACCGGCTACATGCGTACCACCTTCAATAGTATTGATATTATTTACATAACTGAAAATATGCTCCTGGTAGCTGGAATTGTATACCATGGCAACTTCTACCACTACATTGCTGCCTGCATCATGCCCCTCGCAATAAATTACTTTGGGTATCAACGGCTGGCGGTTGCCATTTTTATCCAGCATTTCTACAAACTCAACAATGCCCCCTTCGCTGAAAAAGTTTTTTGTGTACTGGCTGCCATCATCCATCAACTCACGTTCATCGGTGATGTTTATTTTAATGCCTTTATTAAGGTAAGAAAGTTCCCTCAACCTGCCTTCTAATATTTCTTTGTTGTAAACAGTTACATTAAAAATGCTGGCATCTGGCCAAAACCTTACGGCAGTACCGGTGGTATCGCTGGTGCCAATCTCCCTTACAGGATAAACCGGCACACCACAGGCATATTCCTGCTCAAAGGTTTTACCCTCCCGGTTTACTGTAACCTGCAAAGTAGTACTCAGTGCATTTACACAACTTACCCCTACACCGTGAAGTCCACCACTCACCTTGTAGGTGTTTTTATCAAATTTACCTCCGGCGTGCAGCACAGTCATTACCACTTCTAGGGCACTTCGTTGCTCTTTGTCGTGCATACCCGTGGGGATACCCCGGCCATCATCCTTTACAGTAACAGAATTATCTTCATGTATAATGACAAAAATGTTGCTGCAATAGCCTGCAAGTGCCTCATCAATAGAGTTATCTACCACTTCATACACCAGGTGATGCAGGCCTTTGCTGCTCACATCGCCGATATACATGGCCGGGCGCTTCCGCACCGCTTCCAATCCTTCTAAAACCTGTATGCTGTTTGCGCCGTAATCGGCATTTCCAGGGGTTAATACTTCCGCTGTTTCTGTACTCATAAATTCGTGGGTGAACCTAAATCCTTATTAAATTAATAATTACTGCAAATATAAGTAAAATAAAGGGTTTTAAGGCATTTAAGATGGTTGTTACAGCATTGTTTTTTGCGAAAAAGATTTCCACAAAACGGGGATATTTTTATTGTTTTTTTACTACCCGGATGATTGAAGGAAAAAGGCCGCTTATGCCCCAGGGTAGCAGCCCGTTTCAGGCTGTAAAAACCAATTGCATTTCTGCTGCCCGGCGGCATATTCCCTGCCGCACTTTACCCGCCTTTTTGTGGCTGCTGTACAAATAAGCAGGTAAATAATACAGATAACTGTACAAAAACGCCGGTTTGTACAACCAGGTTCCTCTCAGGCCATTCAAGTACCAGACAGCATACTGGCTTTAGCATAACATTATCATTTTACTTCCAATTTTTGCAGTAATTTTGCAGCATTAATGCAATTTGAACAGCCAGACATATTAGCCATTGCTCACAAACAGCCCCTGATGCAGGAGCAATTACAGCTTTTGCATACCAAAGACAGGCTGGTGCCGGGTTCGGTTCAGTATTCCATACGCCGCTACAGCAAGGAGCCGCAACTGAATATAGAGGATACAGGTATGCTGGTATATCATTATAATAAGGCTGACAGCAGCGACAATTACCTTGAGCTTAAGTTTTGTGTTAGCGGCAATGTTTATTGCCGGGAAAAAGATATTGAATGTAATTACTGCAAATTCAATGCATCAAAGGGCTGTGTGCAAAAAGTAGAAAGTGTGGATGTACTGAGCTTCAGCTTTAAACCATCGTACCTTACCCAGTTTACAAAAGGCAGGAAAAGCAAAAACCAAAGCATTTCTGATGCGGTACTTGCTTTTAAACACACAAGATCATTCAGCAAGCTGCTGCCACTTTGCGGAAAAAACAGAACTGTGATTGAAGCGCTGCTGAATCATACTTATACTGACAGCCTTGAAAACATTTTCATTAATGCGCAAACGCAGATGCTGCTGCTGTACAGTATGGATTGTATGCTGGGCGAAAAGGAAGAAAGTTTTACCTGCAAGTTTCTGTCTAATGCAGAAGACAGGCAAAAAATAATAAAGGCAAGGGAAGTGCTGCTGCAGCATATTGGTGAACCCATTACCATTAAGGAACTCAGCCGCAAAGCCGCAATAAACGAGTGCTACCTTAAAAAAGGGTTTAAAGAAATTTTTGGCACCACCATATTTGACTTTTACCAGACACAGCGTATGGAACATGCAAAATACCTGCTGTACGATAAGGGATTAAGTGTAACAGAAGTATCTATGCTCCTTGGCTATTCTTCCATATCACATTTTTCCACTGCTTTTAAAAAACACACAGGCATAAAGCCATGTGAATTACTGCTTCATTGATTCCTTATTCTTCCGGAACCTGCATCACTGTCATCAATTTGTAAAATATTTTTTTGAGCCGGTAAAATGTATAACCTGACAGTTCTGTGATAAAAATCTGTTGCTGCTGAATGAACTTTGCAGCAGTAATTTTTTTCAGATGACAAGGGCCGTTGTTCCATTTTTTCTAACCGCATTTTTTTTACCGCTAACCGGCATTGCCCAGTCGGCGGCAGACTCTTCCATCTTTTCAAAAGAAATACAGGAAGTGGTGATTACTGCAACCCGTACTGAAAGAAAACTGAGTAACACCGCAGTACCTACTACTATTATCAGTCAAAAAAATATACAACAGGCAGGGTCGCTGCGCCTGAAAGACATTCTGCAGGAGCAGACCGGTTTGTTTATTACCAACGGATTTGGCGCCGGTGTACAAATGCAGGGACTGAACCCTGATTACACCCTTATACTGATTGACGGGGAGCCACTTACCGGCCGCACTGCTGGTGTGCTGGATATCAACCGCCTTACGGTAGGCAATATAAAAAAGATTGAAGTGGTAAAGGGCCCTTCATCCAGCTTGTATGGCTCAGAAGCATTGGCAGGTGTAATTAATGTAATTACTGATAAAAGTTTTGCGAAGAAATTAAATACCAGCCTCCGGTACGGCACTTACAATACGCTTGATGCGGGCATTACAGCAGCACAACAGTTTGGCAAGCTGGGTATTAATGCTTTTACAAATTATTACAGAACAGATGGTTTTTCTATAAGGCCCTCCAGTGTGGAAAGGGCAAAACTACCCATTACCCGTTTTACCCCGCAGATTCAATTTCGCTACAGCTTCAGCAGCAAAACCAACCTCAATCTTTCGCTCAGGTACAATTATGAATACATAAAAAATGAACTGGCCACAAGCAATAACGGCACAATTACATACACAAAAGGCAGGGAAATAAACAAAGACGTAAATATAACACCAACACTTATCCATCAGTTTAACGCTTCACTTAAATCAGTAATGCGTTTGTACGGAACTATTTTTGAAGGTTCACAAAAATTGAATGGTACCGGCAGCCAGGGTTATGATGATTTTTTGCGCCACCAGTTTTACCGTGCAGAAAACCAGACAGATTATACTTTTTCAAAAAATCTTACTGTACTTGCCGGCGCAGGTTATATTAAGGAACTGGTTAACTCAACCCGTTATGATGACAGGAGCAGCAGCAAACAGAATGACATTGCCTATACTTTTACCCAGGCCGAATGGACGCCTGCCACCTGGTTAACTTTTATCGGCGGGCTTCGCTACGATAACAATAAACTATACGCATCCGCATTCAGCCCAAAAGCTGCAGTACAGGTTAAAATCAGTGAGCGTTTCAGAATTACCGGCTCTTATGGCAAAGGTTTTAAATCACCTGATTTCAGGCAATTGTACCTCAATTTTACCAATACTGCCGCAGGAGGCTACTCTGTATTTGGTACCATTGATGCAGTGCGTATTATTACAGAGCAGCAGTCGAAAGGTTTAATACAGCAACTGGAGCCCGACTATTACAAATTAGCCATTTTAAAACCGGAATTTTCCGAAGGTACCAATATTGGTTTTACTGCTTACCCGGCCAAAAATCTCCAGTGGAAAATGAACTTTTTCCGTAATGATGTAAAGGACCTGATTGAAACAAGACAGGTAGCCACACGTACCGACAACTCACAGATATACAGTTATATCAATGTAAAAAGGGCTTATACAAAAGGGGTGGAAACCAACCTGCTGTACGAATTTTCAAAAGCATTTACCCTTGCCGCAGGATACCAGTTGCTGTATACCGCCGATAAGGATGAGCTGAAACAGCTATCATCAGGCGTGTACTATACAAGCGGGGGCATATTGCTGAAAAGAAAGGATTATGCAGGCTTACCCAACCGCAGCACACATATGGCCAACATAAAACTTACTTATGAAAACAAGCCGAAGGAATGGTTTACCAATATGAGGATAGTTTACCGCAGCCCTTGGGCAGTGTTTGACAAAGATGGCAATGGCATATACAATAAGCAGGATGAATTTGCCGGCAATTCAATTATCCGCATTACAAAAAACGGCAAAAAAGTATTTGACTGGAAGGGTATGCTGCTGGTAAATTTTGCCGCAGGAAAAACGCTGGGTAATGGCATTTCGTTACAGGCAGGTGTTGATAATGCGACCAACTATATTGATGCCATTAACATGCCCAACCAACCGGGCCTTACTGTATATGCTACGGTGAGTTACCAGTTTTACAATAATAAAAAAACAAAAAAACAAAGTATATGAAAAAGAAAAATCTGGCAGCAGCAATTTTATGTGCAGGGGTGATATTGATGTCCTGCAGCAAGGAAGACGCAACAGTTGCAATTGACAAAACCAATAACGGCAGTTTTAAAATATTTACAGAAGGTAATATAACCAGTGTGCAAAATTTAATGGCTGATACCATCATTGGCCTTACACCCGGAGTGCCTCCTGCTGGTGGCATACCTTATGGAGCTGGTAAATTTACTTTCTTTAGTATTGAGAATAAAACATTGGTGAGTAATGCTGATTCTGCTACTGCAAAATGGGATATAGCCTTCAGGGGTACTACCATTTTAATTAACAATGGCACCAGCGGACCGGGTAATGGCGGTGCATTTGTGCTTACCGGAAGTTTTGATAACCTGGCTACCATACCAGTTGATTCTGTATTCCGTACTGATAATGCGCCTGTATATGCCATAGCCACAGGATCGGGCAAAGGCTGGTACAATTATAACGGACCGGTAAACTTACTTACACCATTGCCGGGAAGGGTTTTGGTAATCAGAACAGCAAGTGGCAAATACGCCAAGATAGAAATTCAGAATTATTACAAAGGCGGTGTAACACCTGCTTCCTCTGCCCCGGATAATATAAAACTTACTGAACAGCGCTATTACGCATTCAGGTTTACATACCAACCAAACGGAACTAAGAATTTTTAGGAAACTAAATATGAAAAAATGAAGACCCCGTTAAGTGATTAACGGGGTTATTCATGTGCAAGTGTTACTCAAATTTTTTTCAGCTCCGGTAGTTTAAGGTACCGGGGGCTCCTTCAGTGGGATATCTACTTAACTGTAAGAGGATTTATTTGATTTTAAAGAACGGGGACTAAACAATTTAATACTGATTTGATTTTAAAAAGATAACGGGGGCAAGACTACCCCCGTTCTTTACCCTAATAAAACCCTAAACCAGCAAAAATTTAAATAAGGTTCTGTTTCAATCCGCACAATTCAACAAATATTTTTATATAAAAAACTTCTATTTTTTTGATTCAGAAATCTGAATCTAATTATTCTGTGTTTGGGCAAGCAAATGGTTTTTTTAAGTATCAGGTTATATATTTATAATCTATAATGTAAATTACGACTTTTAGTTTAAATAAAGGCAACTTTTTTTATTAAATTATCAAAATTTTTCCCAAAAAAGGAAATGTCTTAATACACCAATTTTCGTACTGCACCCTTTTTTTACCCTAAGTCATTGATTTACAATAAAACCATTCGTTTAAAAGAACTTTTTTACTATTTACAACCCGTTTAGATTGTTAGTGATATGTTAAAAGCCAATACTGTGCCAAAACTTTTCAAATGTGGATAACTGTGAATTTCAGGACAAAAATAAAGACAAAAAAAGGCTGTGTTTAAGCGTTATGCGCCGCAGGTTAATAAAGGCTTAACAATTTGGGATTCAAAGTACGCAGCATCTGCCTGATGCTGGTTTCAGCAGAAAAGCTCATAAAAAAATTTGCGTGCTGAAAATGCGACCGACCTGAGCTTAAAACTTAAAATAGACAAACAGTCGTCCAAAATTTTTACTGTTATTCTCTATCCGGTGATACATAGGCTTAATGTGCGGTTGCTGTAAAAACCGTTCTACTTTTTTCCGCAATTGCCCGCTACCCTTACCAGGTATTATCTCCACCTCCCTTATCTTCTTTTCTACAGCATCGTTAAATGCCTGCTGCAGCGCTTTATCAATCGCTGCATTGTTGTTGTATATGGGATGAAGATCAAGTTTTATACGTGCCATACTGCTTTTTAATCGGATAATAAAACCTGCTCTGTTTCCGTAAAGATATTGCAATCACCGGCAAAACAGTTACCTGAAACACAAAAAACCCTGCCTTACCGCAGGGTCTTTTAATTGAAATTACTGTTCCACTGTATTAAAGGATAAATAACGGCTGTGCCATTATTTCTCCTTCAAAACTTATTTTTATGCTGTAGTTACCACTTTCCATCCCGGTAAGATTCAATGTTTCCACCGCACCAGCCCTGCTGATTTTTTTAGAAGACAATACCCTGCCATTCATATCAATTACATCTATAACGATGGCTTTGTTAATCATTTTTTCCGGCAGGCGTATATTGGCCAGTTCACGGGATGGATTTGGGAAAATGCTGATATTGTTTACTTTATCAAAGCTCACTGTTCTTGTTTCACTCAGCTTTACACTATTGGTAATATCTGTAATATTCAGTCTGTAGTAATTTGTTTTGCCATCATGTGGTTGCTCATCAATGTAAGCATACGTTCCGCCGGCAGGCAGCCCTGTACCATTTACCGATGCAATACTGCTCCAGTTGGCTCCGGTTACTGAGCGCTGTACCACAAACTTAGTGGCAGGTTCTTCAGCCGCTGTATTCCAGTTCAGCAGGGCTTTTTTACCCGCTTTTACAACTGTGAAATTTTCTAAGCGCAATGGCAAAGTAACCGAAGGCCGAAAGCCAAAGTCAATATTATGGTTATTTTGTCCATATCCATTGGTGGTAAACGACACCTGTGCTTTGCCACTTACGAGCGCTGCATCATTATCAGTAAAATCCGGCTGCCCGTTACCATTCACGTCTTTAAGCGTACACATGAGTGTTGCCAGCGGTCCAAAGCCGCCATTATTATACTGCGAAGCCGCAATACGAAGTACATAGCCGGTACCTGGTTGCAGGCCGCCTGCATAGGAGTTGCTGTTAAAATAAAAATTACCATTGCCACTGGTGGTTACAGCAGCCAGTAAAGCAGTACCAGTAACATCATACAATTGAACCTGAACTCCATTGATACCCGCCTCTCCTGCATCCTGTATTCCATCACCATCAATATCATTCCACACCCGGTTGCCCACTTCAATCGGAGCTGCGTCTGCAATCAGTTCAAGGTCGCCCATTCCTGCTCCCTTACCAATCCCTACCATCGACATATCCTGTACAAGCTGGTAAGCCTTGGTGCGATGACCCGTTTTATTATTCAGGCAAAATGTGCCGTTATCATTACCCCCATATACATCATAGCCGAGTACATGCAGCTCATTTTTACCGGGCAGCAATGCTAATCCCCCAACAGCAATTTCATAAGGAGGTCCACCTGCATGATAAATATAATCTCCCCCATAGAACTCTCCTCCGCCCGGACCTTCTCCATTGGAAATGCCGCAGCCATTCACTCCATTACAACTGCCATTATTTTCCAGCACAAATATGCTGCCGCTGCTGTAAGCCCTTAATACATCACCACTTGCCAGTACATATTGTTCACTTGCAGGATCATTGATATTAGGCTGCCAGGCCGCACCCTGGTGAGAAAATCTGTCAATAAAGCCAAGCACCATTGAGCCATCTGTATCAAAGTCGATATCTGCCAGTACAGGTTCTGAATTCACTAAGTAATAATCGGGCATCGTGGGCCAGGTGGCCGACCAGGCATTCCAGGTAGTATCGTAACCAACCCAGAGTGAAGTACCCCTTTTGTAATTCAAAGGCGCATCCAGTACTTTGGTAAATGCTGAAGTACCCGGGTCAAATGAGTATACCATCGCTTTCAGATCATTCCTGTTTTTTGAAACAGAAGCATCACAAACCACCCCTACATAAATATTACCCCTGTATACTTTTACAGCAAAAGGGCGCATAACACCTCCTGTACAACCTGTAGCTGGTATATTGTAAGCTGTTACCTGTGCTGCAGAAGGTACAACCGGTGCTGCTGCATTCTGCAGGTCAATTTTAAGCAGTTGTTTTTGAAGCAGGTTGATGGTGTACAGATAACGCCCGTCGTCACTCATATCCAATCCTCCAACTCCTGCTTTGCACACACTGTCGAATATTTTGCTGTCAAAACTTTTTCCTATTGAATTTGCAGGTAACCCTCTTGCTTCGTTACTGCTTACGCTGCCAACATTGATGCCGATAGCAGAGAGGTTCACAAAATTTCCTGTAGTGCCGGGATACCCCGATGAAATATCAGTTACATATATACCCCCAATGCCTAATGGCCCCAGGGCAGAATGCCTGCGCAAAAAAGCCGAAGAAAATATCCTTTTCGACTGCCGGCTGTATGACATACCCCATACAGTACCGGTTTTATTCTGGGTAGCCATCACTTTGTTAGAGTCTGCATTAAACCAGTTCTGCATACCATTAGGATAAGCTATCAATGAAGCATAGCCAGATGCTGTGCCACCGGTATTCTGAGAGTTACCGCTTACGTGCGTTGCTGCTGCAAAATATGCATTGGCCGAAAGATAATCAGCAGGATTGTTGATGGCAAAATTGATATTGGTAATGTTGCCCGTTACAAATTGCACCGCCGACCCATATGCTGAGCCACCCATACCTGCAAAATCAATACTGCTTTTTGCGTCAGAAATAACTGTAGCGGTGGAAGGTATCGTGAATTCGATACGGAGTGCCTGGCCGGTTGCGGCAGCAGGTACCAGTGTATAAGTACCAGTACTGGCTGTAGTGGCAGTGCCATATACAACATCGTTTACATCAAAAGATTTTACAATGATATTTTTAACCCCTGGCTCGTTGGCATCTTTTATACCATTGCCATTATAATCCCTGAAGGCGGATCCACTCTGTGCAAATGCAGCACCTTGTAATAATAATAACATTAATAAAAACCTTGTAAGCCTTAACTTACCCGCATAGTAACATTGCTTCATACATTGCATGATTTAGGGTTTGTTTTGGGTAATACCGTTAAAGCACTAACCACATCTTACAGTTAAGGGTGCAAAATGTTAATTTGGGCAAATGGTGCAAGTATTGCTACTAAGAAAAACTACGGCTTTTTTTAACAGCAGGTATATATAACGGTTAGTTCACATAAAAATTATGCTTAATAGGACTATTATTTTAAATGCCTGTATCAGAAAAATTATAAACACTTGATTTTCAAATATTTAAGATTTTTTCTTTTCTGTAAATAATTAGATGACCATGGCAGTTTACGGCCTTTTTGCCGCTACTGCACTGCCTCCGTTCAGGCGGGTTATTACCCGGGAAAGATACTTGCCGGTTGTACACAGCAACTGATGGGGGTGACTTTATTCGTAAAAAAACCCCGCATTGCTGCGGGGCTATATCAATAATACTTTAGAATTATGCTTTGTACTGGCTGATAAGCCCTTTAGCCATATCTACCATTTTGGCAATGCTGTCATCATTAAGTAAGCCTTTTTTGAATTCAGCTAAAATTTCAGGGTACTTGTTGTCCATCTCCATTAAGAAATGTTCTTCAAATGCCTTTACATTTTTTATAGCCACCTCTTTTATTATCCCCTGTGTACCGAGGTAAATAATGGCTACCTGCTTTTCTACTGTAAAAGGAGAATATTGTGGTTGCTTTAATATTTCTACGTTACGGGCACCTTTATCAATTACGTTTTTAGTAGCCGCATCCAGGTCACCACCAAATTTAGAGAACGCTTCCAGCTCACGGTAAAGGGCCTGGTCTAACTTAAGCGTACCAGCCACTTTTTTCATGGATTTGATCTGCGCATTACCACCCACACGGCTCACCGAGATACCCACGTTAATAGCGGGGCGTATACCTGCGTTAAACAGGTTCGACTCCAGGAATATCTGTCCGTCAGTGATAGAAATCACGTTGGTAGGAATGTAAGCAGATACGTCACCAGCCTGTGTTTCGATAATAGGCAGGGCTGTTAATGAACCACCACCTTTTACCAGGTGCCTGATAGACGCTGGTAAATCATTCATCTGCTGGGCTATTTCATCTTTGCTGATAACTTTGGCAGCCCTTTCAAGTAAGCGGCTGTGCAGATAAAATACGTCGCCGGGATAAGCCTCACGGCCTGGTGGACGACGCAGCAGCAGCGATACCTCACGGTAAGCTACAGCCTGTTTACTCAAATCATCATAAATAATCAAAGCAGGGCGGCCGGTATCACGAAAAAACTCGCCAATGGCAGCTCCGGCAAATGGTGCGTAAAACTGCTGTGGGGCAGGATCAGCAGCAGAAGCCGCTACAATAACAGTATAAGCCATCGCACCATTTTCTTCCAGTACTTTCATTACACCAGCAATGGTACTGGCTTTTTGGCCAATGGCTACATATATACAGTACACCGGCTTTCCGGCATCAAAAAATTCTTTCTGGTTGATGATGGTGTCAATACAGATGGCTGTTTTACCCGTTTGGCGATCGCCAATTACCAACTCACGCTGTCCAC
>JANMDL010000115.1:0-1735 GCA_031376295.1 Chitinophagales bacterium | reverse complement strand
CTGAAACTTAATACCGCCAAAATACTTAATTTATGAAAAGTCCAAAACAAGCTGTATCAAAACTGTCAATTTGCAGCTCGCTGTGATAAAGCCAGTAGTATCGATTATGTGATGTTACTGGCTCTGGCACGACTAGACATCGACGCCATCCCAGAAATCTCGGTTTAGGCGCAGATAAGCTAAAATCCATCAGGTTTCAAAATTGAATCTATGAATTGGCTAGAACTCCTTCAACAGCAGCGGGTAATTGCAGTCATTCGTGCTCCTTCCCAACAGTTGGGATTACAAATGGCGTTGGCAGTGGCTGCTGGTGGCATTAAGTTAATCGAAATTACGGCAGATAGCGATCGAGCTTGGGATGTAATTGATCAATTGCAGGATGATTTACCAACTTGCATAATTGGTACGGGCTCTATTCTCACCAATAGCCAGTGGAGCGATGCTGTCAGTAGTGGTGCCAAGTTTATGTTTAGCCCCCATGTAGATGTGGGTTTAATTGGCCGGTCTAGATCGATCGGGATTCCCCTGGTTCCTGGTGCTTTTTCGCCGACCGAAATTGTCACGGCTTGGCAAGCCGGAGCCACTAGTGTCAAAGTGTTTCCAATCCAATCCTTGGGCGGTGCCGACTATATTCGAGCTCTTCGTCATCCCTTATGGCAGATTCCGCTGATTCCGACTGGGGGCGTAAACTTGATAAATGCCAAAGATTTGATTGCCGCCGGAGCGATCGCGGTAGGCTTAGCAGGTTCTTTGTTTCCGACAAATCTCTTAGAGAAAGAAGACTGGGGTTCGATCACCACTTTGGCCAAAGATTTACGGGCTTCTCTCCCGCCAAACGCTGCAGCGATCAAAATAGCTTCTTCTGGAGAAGTGGCTACTTAGATAGGGGCAGCAATAATTCCCCAATCAGTAGGGGCACTGGCAGCATTGGCGATCACAGGAGTAGCTACGGGCAGAAAGGTACTTGTTCCATCCAATTTCCAGACAGCTACAGCACCACTAGTATTACGCCAGAGGATTTCGGACTTACCATCACCATTGAAATCACCAGTGGCAGAAGTTCTCCAATCCTGAGGGGCATTGGCAGCAGAGGCGATAACAGGAGCAGAGGACAAAGTGAAGGCACTTGTTCCATCCAATTTCCAAATAACTACACTGCCATCGTTTTTGCGCCAGAGAATTTCGGATTTACCATCACCATCCAGATCATCAATACCTTTGATCTTCAAATCTGTGGGGGCAATGCCGACATTAGAAGCAGAGGACAGAGTGAAAGCACTTGTTCCGTCCAATTTCCAGACGGCTACAGTGCCACTAGTATTACGCCAGAGGATTTCGGATTTGCCGTCACCATCAAAATCACCGGTGCCAGAAATTTTCCAACCTACAGGGGCACTGCCGATAATAGGAGCAGAAGCAGGAGTGAAAGCACTTGTTCCGTTCAATTTCCAGATAGATACACTACCATCATTTTTGCGCCAGAGAATTTCAGACTTTCCATCACCATCAAAATCACCGGTGCCAGAAATTTTCCAATCGATCGGGGCAACAGCAGTAAAGGCAATAACAGAAGCAGACAAAGGAGTGAACGCACTTGTTCCATCCAATTTCCAGACAGCTACACGACCATCGTTGTTGCGCCAGAGAATTTCGGATTTGCCATCGCCATCAAAATCACCGGTATCAGAAATCTTCCAATCGATCGGAGCAGTAGCAGCAGAGGCGATAACATGAG
>JANMDL010000108.1:0-1630 GCA_031376295.1 Chitinophagales bacterium | reverse complement strand
ATGCTGTATATCCTGCCCGCAAGGCCGTTTTCTTTGTCAAGTACCTTGTCTGTAATGCTTTTATACACTTCGGGTATTTTCTTCAGCCTGTCTGCCCAGGCAAGGCCCTTAACCCCCTCTTCCACTTCTTTGGTAACATCCACAATTTTATCTAAAAACTGAACGGTGAGGGCAGATTTTATTTCCTGATCCTTATTGTAGGCATAAAAACCATCCCGCAGGTAATTGTGTTCTACTGATGATGCCGTGGCAATAGCATCGTAGCCGCAATGGTGATTGGTAAAAATGAGGCCCTGGTTGCTTACGATCTCACCAGTGCAGTTACCAGCAAAAATAATAATAGCATCTTTAATACTCGATTTGTTGATGCTGTACAACTGCTCTTTGGTGAGCTTGAGGCCACGCTTTACCATATCGCTGTACACCTGCTCGCCCAGCAGCATTGGCAGCCACATACCTTCATCGGCAGAAGCCCTTAACAGGGTGATGGAAAGCATCACCAAAACAAAAAACTTTTTCATATTTCATGCAAAATTTAGGTAGCAAACCTACTTAATTTTATGGTGAATCTGGTGTTTTTTTAGTGTGCTGTGGTGTGTGGATTGGGTATTTGCAGAGGCCATTGTTGGTGTTCGTGCCGTGGGCATTGCAGCCCGGCAATCACCAACAACTATTTATGGCCTGCCCAGTTGCCGGTGAAGCCAATGCACACATCAATCCCTCAACACCAGCTATAGCAAGGGCATAAACGCTGGCAGCCAGGACGCTTCTTTCTATTCATTAAAATGTGTTAAAAAATCCCATTCGGTTATATTCAACTCATAAAATGATGCGGATGAATACCTGTATTCTTCAGGCAACCTGTATAAACCCGCTTTAACAGGGTTATTGTGCAGATAATCTAATTTTTGCTGAAATACCTTATCTTTTCTTAATTCGATGCTCAGCGGATTACGTTCCCAAAACTGGTATTGTCTGTCTTTGGCATCTACTTTAAAATGAGTCAGTACCTCTCTGTGATTTTTCAGCAGGTCTTTTTTTATTTGCTGGGCAGTAAATTTCTGAAAATCTCTTTGCACTGCTTCGGCGCTTATTCCCCTCTGTATCTGCCATATAAGGTGCAGGTGATTATCCATTATAACAAATGCGTATAAAATTATTCGTTTGTCTTGTACCAGAAAGCGGAGGCTATGTGCAATTATTTCTTTGTACTTATCAGGCTTCAACAGTTTTTTCCATTCGAGATTAGTAGCGGTGAAGAATTGAGGATAATGGTTGGTCATGTCAGCCATCTTTCATAAACAATTTGTTTTTCAAAAGTATTTATTTCTGTGCAAATTCTCCGCGGGTCTGCCAAAGTTGTTGGTGAAGCCAGCGCACAAGGCTGACGCACAACACCAACAACGGCAGCGAAAATTTCAGAAAATCTCTTTGCACTGCTTCGGCGCTTATTCCCCTCTGTATTTGCCATATAAGGTGCAGGTGATTGTCCATTATAACAAATACGTATAAAATTATTCGTTTGTCTTGTACCAGAAAGCGGAGGCTATGTGCAATTATTTCTTTGTACTTATCAGGCTTCAACAGTTTTTTCCATTCGAGATTAGTAGCGGTGAAGAATTGAGGATAA
>JANMDL010000071.1:0-5932 GCA_031376295.1 Chitinophagales bacterium | reverse complement strand
GCTACAGAAACGAAAGTTTTATTGTTTCTGCCCTTCTTATATTCAACCAATCCATCAACCAATGCAAACAATGTGAAGTCTCTTCCCACGCCTACATTTTTGCCGGGATGGTATACGGTACCACGCTGGCGAACGATGATGTTACCTGAAATGGCTGGCTGTCCACCATAAATTTTTACACCTAATCTTTTACTTTGTGAGTCCCGGCCGTTTTTTACCGAGCCTTCACCTTTCTTATGTGCCATTGTAAATTATTTTATAACTTAACTGTATTATTAACTATTGAAATCGCTTATGCAATTGCAGTAACTTTTATCTGTGTATAATGTGTACGGTGACCGTGCTTTTTACGGAAGCCTTTCCTTCTTTTCATTTTAAAAGCAATCACTTTATCTCCTTTAATCAAATCGGCTACAATTTCTGCCTTAACAACGGCTTTCACGTCTGTACCCATTGTCAATGTTCCGTTGTTGTCAATCATTAACACTTCCGGAAATTCAACTGCATCTCCCGTTTTACCGGCAAGGTGTGGTACATACAGGCTATCACCCGCTTTTACTTTAAATTGCTGACCTGCTATCTTTACTACTGCTAACATAACTTCCCAAATTTAGGACGGCAAAGGTAGGGGTTTTGTTGTAATTTAATGCAGGCAAAGGATTATTTTTACGGCTCAATGGGGCCAGAAACAGATTTGGTTCCCCCAAAAAAAGGGTTTTATGCGATTTTTTGTAAGAACTGGCCTTCTTTTATACAATATATATGCTGCTGCACTCTTTCTGGCGTTTATGTTCCTCATTATGCCGGTAGTGATATTTGCCTCCTTTTTGGGTAAAATGCAGGGGGGCAACATTATTTATGCACTCTGCCGCTTCTGGACGGACAGTTGCTTCTTTTTTTGGGGTATCTGGCACAAAAACTATTTTGAGCAGCCGCATGATAAAAAAAGACAATACATATTCGTTTCCAATCATATTTCTTTTATTGATATACCGGTTATTTTTAAAGTGATCCGTGGCCAGCGTATCCGTATCCTGGGCAAATACGAAATGAGCAAAATACCTGTTTTCGGCTTTTTGTACCGCAATGCAGTAGTAATGGTCAACCGCAGTGATGCCGAGCACCGCAGGCAAAGTGTGGAGCAATTAAAATCGGTGATCAACAGGGGAGTCTCAGTTTTTATATGCCCCGAGGGTACTTTTAATATGACCAACCGGCCGCTGAAGGAATTTTACAATGGTGCTTTCAGGCTGGCTATTGAAACGCAGACACCCATTAAGCCATTGCTTTTTTTAGATACTTATGACAGGATGAATTACAAAACCATCCTCAGCCTTACACCGGGCAAAAACAGGGCGGTGTACCTTGATGAAGTGCCGGTGGAGGGATTGACCGTTGATGATGTGGAGATGCTGAAACAAAAAGTATTTGATATAATGGAAGAGCGGCTGGTACATTATAAGGCGGCTTGGATAAAGGAGGTGTAGAAATAGTTGACAGTATCACAGATGACAGTTTACAGCCTTTGTTCTCCTGCATCCCTGTCATTTCTCTGCGTACTTTACCATATATTTTGCTTGTATTTGTACTTTTCTGTGATTCAATGCTTTCTGTGGCAAATAAACTGCGCAGCAGCATTTATATTTATTTTGAATGTAGTTTTGGTAATAATTAATGACAGGCAATATCAATATATTATTTAAGGAAGAAGAAGCATTGCTGTATGCCGAAATTATTCTGCCACTGGCATTGCCTACCACCTATACCTACGCCATACCTGCACACCTGCAGCAAAAAGCGCTGCCCGGCTGCCGGGTGGAAGTGATTTTTGGGAAAAATAAAAAGTATGCCGGCATTGTAAAATCTGTTTCTGCAGAAAAACCTGCTTACGGCACCAAACTTATACAGAATGTGCTGGATGATGAGCCACTGCTGTACCCCCAGCAACTGCAATTGTGGCAATGGGTAAGTAGTTACTATATGTGCAGCGAAGGGGAAGTGATGGCAGCGGCACTGCCTGCGCACTTTAAACTGAGCAGCGAAACGGTGCTGGTTTTTAATGAGGAATATGGAGAAGATTTCAGTATGCTGAATGATGAGGAATTTCTGGTGGCAGAGGCATTGCTGATAAAAAATGAACTGCGGCTGGCAGAAGTGCAGCAATTGCTGGATAGTACCCATGTGTACCCGGTGATTAAAAAACTGATTGATAAAAAAGTATGCACCGTATGGGAAGACCTGAATGAACGCTACCGGGTAAAAAAAGAAAATTATGTATTGCTGAATCCTGAATATGGCAATGAGGTTAAATTGGCAGAACTGATGAACAACTGGGCCAGGGCGCCTAAGCAATTAGAACTGTTGCTCAGCTACCTGCACCTGCAGCAAACTGCTGGTGAGGTTACACAAACGGAGTTGCTGAAGAAATCAGGAGCCACTACTGCTCAGCTTAAGGGACTTACCGAAAAGAATATTCTGCGGGTGGAGAAACGCAGTGTCGACAGGATAAAAAGCCTGCCGGGTATGATGGATACCAATTTTGAACTGAGTGCGGCACAAGTGCAATGCCTTGCAGATGTAGAGCAGCGTTTTACAGAGAAAACTATTTGCCTGTTGCATGGCGTTACGGGCAGTGGTAAAACGCAAGTGTACATAAAGCTGATGGCAACCTGTTTTGCTGAAGGCAAACAGGTGTTGTACCTGCTGCCGGAAATTGCACTCACTGCCCAGTTGATAAGGCGGCTGCAAAAACATTTTGGTGGCAATATTGCCATTTATCATTCTAAATTCAACGACAATGAGCGCATTGAACTATGGAATAAAATACGCACTGGCGAAATAAAAATATTACTCGGGGCAAGAAGTGCTTTGTTTCTGCCTTTTAAAGATTTGGGGTTGATTATTGTGGATGAGGAGCATGATGCTTCTTACAAACAGCAGGATCCTGCCCCCCGCTACAATGCACGGGATGTGGCTGTTTTTTATGCGTCGCTTTTTGGCGCTAAGGTTTTGCTGGGCAGTGCCACCCCATCGGTAGAAAGCTATTTTAATGCGGTTAATAATAAATATGCATTGGTGGAACTGAATGAACGCTATGGCGGCATACTGCTTCCTGCTATTGAGTTTGTAAATACCCGGCAGGTGGCGCAAAAGGGTAAAGTGATGATTAGTCCGCAATTGAAAGCCGCCATTGAAAAAACGGTGAGTGAAGAAAAACAGGTAATACTTTTTCAGAACAGGCGGGGCTACGATCCTTATCTTATCTGCAATGTATGCGGCTTTATACCCAAGTGCAACCATTGCGAAGTGTCGCTTACCTGGCACAAGTTCAGTAATAAACTGCATTGCCATTATTGCGGCAGTACGTATAACAAATTAGTTACCTGCCCTGCCTGCGGCAATACCGATTGGGGGGAGAAAAACTTTGGTACGGAGAAGATAGAGGAACACCTGGACAAGGAATTTCCCAATTACCGCATTGCACGTATGGATGTAGACAGTGTACGGGGCAAGATGGCGCATGATAACCTGATACAGTTGTTTGAGCAGCACCGGCTTGATATACTGGTGGGCACACAAATGGTAGTTAAGGGCCTGGATTTTGATAAGGTGGCACTGGTGGGCATACTGGATGCTGACGGGCTTTTAAGCTTTGCAGACTTCAGGGTAAACGAAAGGGGATTTCAGCTGATGGAGCAGGTGAGTGGCAGGGCGGGGCGTAAAAACCAGCAGGGAAGGGTAATGATACAAACAGGCAACCCTAAACATCCTGTGCTGCTGCTGGTACAGCAGCATGATTTTAAAAAATTTTACGAATCAGAGATAATTACCCGGCAGGAATTTTTTTACCCGCCTTACAGCCGTATTGTATTGCTTACGCTGAGGCACAAGGATAAAACGGTGGTGAATAATGCAGCGCTGCGCCTGGGTGAATTGCTGCGGCAGGATTTAAAGGATTATGTGGAAGGCCCGGCCGACCCGGCTATTAACAGGATACGAAATTTATATTTGAAAAATCTGCTGATAAAGCTACCCAAAACTGTTGGCAAAAGCGGTACGTATAAAAAAGTAATTCAAAATCATATCAACCTGCTGCGCAGCGAAGCGGCGTATAAAAGTGTGAGCGTGGTAGCGGATGTAGATCCGGTGTAAATGCAAATTAGGAATTAGGAATTAAAAATTAGGAATTAAAAATTCAATGTCGTTTAGTTAGGCATTTCCTTAATCCTGAAGGGATGTTATTATTATAGAAAATGCAACAAAATCAGGGCAAAACCCCGAAGGGGTGGCAGTACCCTTGCTTACTAAACCTTAACTAAACGACATTGAATTAAAAATTAAGAATGTGATAACATGGCGCTGAACTTTAAACTTTAAATGTTGAACTTACGAAGTGGAAATGAGAATCGCTAACCCGTAACAAAAAATTACGAATGAAAAAATTTTGAGCAGAACTTTGAACTTTTTAAACTTATCAACTTGTCAACCCGGCATATCAAGCAATTGCAATAATATAAAAAGATGATTGAACAGAATATATCCTTACGACCATACAACAGTTTCGGCATTGATGTGCTTGCCCGTGAGTTTGCGGTCTTTGCAGGTGTGGATGAACTGGAAACTTTGCTGTCTGAAAATGACCGTAACCTGCTGGTGCTTGGCGGCGGAAGCAACCTATTGTTTACGGCCGATTATGACGGACTTGTAATAAAGAATGAAATTAAAGGGATTGAAAAAATTGCAGAGGATGATTCGTATGTATATGTACAGGCCGGAGCAGGTGAAAACTGGCATGGCTTTGTGTTGTACTGTATCAATAATGGATGGGCTGGTGTTGAAAACCTGTCGCTGATACCGGGTAATGTGGGTGCTTCGCCGATGCAGAATATTGGTGCTTATGGTGTGGAGGTAAAAGATGTGTTTCACCAATTAGAAGCATATCATATACAGGACAGGCAAACAGTAAATTTTTCTGCTGCTGATTGCTTATTTGGTTATCGTGAAAGCGCATTCAAGCGGCAACTGAAGGATCAGTTTATTATTACCAATGTTACTTTTAAGCTGCATAAAAAACCGGTGTTCAATACCTCGTATGGTGCCATTGAGCAGGAGCTGGAAGCGATGGGTGTAACAGCACTCAGCATCAAAGCCATATCAGATGCGGTGATACGTATCCGCAGCAGTAAGTTGCCCAATCCGGCTGTGATTGGGAATGCAGGCAGTTTTTTTAAAAATCCCACGGTGACTGAATCAATCTTTACGCAATTAAAGGAGCAATACCCGGCTATAGTTGGCTACCCTTTAACAAATAGCACAGTAAAACTGGCGGCAGGTTGGTTGATAGAGCGATGTGGCCCCCAGGATGGTATTAGCTGGAAGGGCTACCGGATTGGTAACGCCGGTTGCCATGCCAAACAGGCATTGGTACTGGTGAATTATGGCAATGCTTCCGGCAGCGAAATTTACCAGCTTAGCGAAGCCATTTTGCAAAGCGTGTATAATAAATTTGGTGTGTTGCTGGAAAGGGAGGTGAATGTAGTATGATGTGCAAATGTGAAAATATGCCAATGTGCAAATGAAGAGAAACAATGGGATGATTTGATAATATGCTGATATGCTTTTTTTCGCTGCAGTGTCTTCGCCCGAAAAGAAGCTTTGGCAATTATAATTTTCGAAAGCGACACACGGCAGTATCCTTTCACATTGAAGAACTGCAGTGTCCTGCAGGGTAGTTTATTCAGGTCGAAAATTTCCGCTGGCAGAGACACTGCCCCGAAGTATGGTGCGGCAATTTGTTTTTCATCATGTGGTTATTGCAGTCTTTCGCTGCTGTGTCTGCTATGTAAAAGGCCTTGGCTGCCTTGTCAGTTGAATGAAGACACCATAAAGATAATATTTTTATTTACAGTTATAATAAAACTCCGTCTGCTAT
>JANMDL010000065.1:0-8795 GCA_031376295.1 Chitinophagales bacterium | reverse complement strand
GGAAAAAACCGGTTCGGCTATGAAGTGGTTATTGCCATTGCTGCTGCTGGCTCTGGCTGCCGCCGCTGTTTTATATTTCTGGAGAGGGTGTAACAAAACCGATGCTGGTGCTTCGCATGACGGCAAGGATAGTAATAAGGTAGAAGGATTTACCCCGCCGGTGATTGCTAAAGACGCTACTACTGCACCAATGGGCACTGTTGACTCTTCGGGTAACTTTGTGTACAACGAAGGTGAAATCATTACCCTTGACCTGCCCAACAACGGCGGACAATTAAAAGTGGGTAAAAACAGTACAGAGGCTAAGCTGGTTGGCTTTTTGAATGATAAAACAGCCATGATTGATTCTGTTAAAGGCAATTGGTTTGACTTTACCAATGTACGGTTTAAAACCGGCAGCGCTATTCTTACCGAAGAGTCAATGGCACAGTTGAAAAACATGGTGGCTATCAGCAAAGCATACCCAACAGCAGAATTCAAATTTGGCGGTTACACTGATAATACCGGTTCTGAAGCTGCAAATGTGGCACTATCTCAAAAAAGAGCGGAAGCCGTACTGGCAATGGCAAAAAAGTTAGGCGCAGCAGCAACTTCAGTTACTGGTGCAGAAGGTTATGGCCCTAAACACCCGATTGGTGACAATGCTACTGCAGAAGGCAAGGCGCAGAACCGCAGGGTGTCTGTAAGAGTGAAAGCAAAATAATTCCATACTGGAAAAAATACAAAACCCCCGGCCAGCCGGGGGTTTTGTATTTTGCAGCAATTATTTATTTTTTCAGGAGTTTGAATGCATGCGACCACTGGTTTTGTACAAAGCCTGGTATGCACCAAAGCATGCACAGTGGCTCAATGGCCCTTGCAGCTTCCACTCCACCCATGTCTTCAGTTTCCCAGCCAAATGTATCCAGTATGCCGGTTACAGTTTTTTTGGCTGCCGCATCGTTACCGCAGATGAACATTGTTGGTTTTACACCGCCGAAATAGGGTTTGTACATCAACCCGTTTCCTACGCTGTTGAATGCCTTAACCAAATGTGCACCCGGTAATTGCTTTTGCAACCGTTCCATCAGGGAGTCCTCAAGCGTGGTAAAATATTTCAGCACCCCATTATCAGGTGGTGCTTTTTCAATAGGGTTGGTGGTGTCTATCACCGTTTTACCTGTAAAATTTTTCAACCCTGCAAGTTCTATTGCATTGGCTGTAACACCCCCTTCGGTTGCCAGCACAATTAGTTCGCCAAATTTTGCAGTGGCTTCAAAGTTGCCTGCTTGCCCTGTGGGGTTTGCTACCTGCCATATTACCACTGCTTCTTTATTTACATCCCTGGTACCCAGCATTACCTGGTGGCCCTCGTTTAAAAAAGCTGAAGCCAATACCTGGCCTACAGCACCTGATCCAATGATTCCGATTTTCATGATGTTTGTTTTTTAGTTTTTTAAATTATACTTGTTGCTCATGTGCATTAAATGCGGCTGCAAATGCTTTGGCAAAATCTTCCAGCTTAACTTTGCCAAATAATGCCGGCCGGTTTTTCAAATAATCTTCCTGCACAGCACCGCTGCGTATGCCTGCACCCAGTGCATTGTAGCCCTCCGCAATGGTTGCACTAAGCCCCGCCTGCAGCATGCCCTGCAGGGATTGTTCATCACTAAATACAACCCAGGGAATGCCCGGCTTACCGATAGCTGCGCTTAATACTGCTGCAATCTCATCCGTGCCTCTTTCATCACTGGCAATATACTCCACAGTGTGCCCGGTAAATTGCAATCCTGATAATACTGTATACAATGAATCAGCAATATCACTGGTATCTACCAGCACCAGTTTTTCATCTGTACCGCCGTAATTGGCGCCCATAATGTTCATTCCTTTTATCAGTGGTATCATGCTGAAAAGATTGTAATAAAAGAATGAGGGGCGGAGCATCTTTACATGTACCTCTGTAAGCTTAAGCAACTGGTCTTCCAGGTATCCAAGTCCGTCAACCGGCCCTGCACCCCTGCGCATGTGAGCGCCGATGCTGCTCAGTTGCACAACGTACTTAATGTTATTGGCGGCTATTGCTGCAGCATAATTATCCGCCACTTTTTGCTGGTATTCCAGCCAGTTTGGTACGCCCCAGTTGGGTGGTATCATCAAATACACGGCATCAGCACCACTGAAGGTATTGCTGATAAATGCGGCATCTTCCACCGAGCCAATTGCAGCAACAGCCCCCAATGCCTCAATATCGCTTTTGCGGTCGCCATTGCTGGTGATTACGGTTACCTGGTGTCCATCTTTTGCAAGGCGTTCAACAACCGGTTTGCTGATATGGCCCAGCGAGCCTGTAATTACGTACTTCATCTTTTTATTTTTTAGTTAAACCGGATTCCCCCGGCAAGGTTTGTTATTTAATACTAATTGTGTTCAGAATATTTATAATTGTATATACAAATGACTAAATAAAAAAAATTACACTGTTAATTTATCTGCCACAAGCGCCATATCCTGCACTAGTTTTGCGCTTTCCGCCTTACCCAGTATATCGCAGTAGCCGGTATAAAATTCATACAGGCAGCTTTGCAGTACCGGCATCAGTTCTTTTGCCTTTGGTGTGGGATACACATTCGCCATTTTTCCTGTAGTGGTGCGGATCACTAATTTCTTTTCCTCTAATTTTTCAATGAGCCTGGTAATGGTGCTGGGCGTAAGCTGCAGCTCAGTGGCCAGGGCACCAGGCTGTTCTCCCGGTTTTTCTATCACAATCATCAGTAAATAAGCATGGCTGGGCGAAAGGTCAACCTTCTTCCAGCTTTGCTGCGCCAGCTTCTCTGTTTTTCTTGCCAATGCGTTGGCAGTAAAATACAGGCACCTGCAATATTTACTTTCACTCGTTTTCAAATTTTCTTATTCTTTTGTAAGTGAAGACAAAGATAAATGTATTATTTGTATATACAAATAATTTTTTCACTTTTTTTTTATTTGCTTAATACTGCGGCAGTAAATGTAAAAAGATTGTATCAATTGATGACAAACAGTATTTTAGGGCCTGCTTTGCATTCAGCAGCAATATAGCTTCCCGGATTTGCTAATTCCCTTTACCTTTGTTGTAATGGCCAATCCCAATTTAAATAGCGATAAAGAACTGCTTTCTGCTGCTGAAAAGGAGTTTGAAAACAATATACGTCCGCAGGAAATCAATGATTTTACCGGCCAGGGCCAGATAATAGAGAACCTTACTGTTTTTATAAAGGCGGCCAAAATGCGGGGCGAAGCACTGGATCATATTTTATTTTACGGTCCGCCGGGGCTGGGTAAAACAACGCTCAGCCGCATTGTGGCCAACGAAATGGGTGTACATATAAAAGAAACAAGCGGCCCGGTAATTGAAAAACCCGGCGACCTTGCCGGCTTGCTCACCAGCCTTGAGGCCAATGATGTATTGTTTATTGACGAAATACACCGGCTTAGCACCGTGGTGGAGGAATATCTGTATGCGGCCATGGAAGATTACCGGATTGATATTATGATTGATTCGGGCCCCAATGCCCGCAGTGTGCAGATAAACCTGAACCCCTTTACCCTGGTTGGTGCCACTACCAGGAGCGGTTTGCTTACAGCGCCATTGCTTTCCCGTTTTGGTATAAAATCCCGGCTGGAGTATTACAATGCAGAGACATTGCATAAGATCATTCTGCGTTCGGCCAATATACTCAATACAAAAATTACCAGCGATGCCGCTAAGGAAATAGCGGGCCGCAGCAGAGGCACACCCCGCATCAGCAACGGACTGTTGCGCCGGGTAAGGGATTTTGCACAAGTACTGGGCAATGGTGTGATTGATATGGCCATTACCGAACATGCATTGAAGGCGCTGAATGTGGATGAGTACGGGCTGGATGAAATGGACAACCGCATACTGGCCACCATTATTGATAAATTTAAGGGTGGCCCTGTGGGTATTACCACCATTGCCACGGCCGTGGGTGAAGAAACCGGCACCATTGAAGAAGTATACGAACCATTTTTAATACAGGAAGGCTTTATACAGCGCACACCCAGGGGCAGGGAAGCTACCGATAAAGCTTACAAGCACCTGGGCAGGATACCCAGGCCTTCTGCAGGTACAGGAGGTAGTCTTTTTTCCTGACACCCAACCTGGTCAACAAAAAAATGCCTGCTCAATCAGAACAGGCACCAGTATCAATATTGAAAATTAAAATATTTATTAAGGCACCACCAGTCTGAAGCCGTTGCCATGGATATTTACAATTTCTATGCGCTCATCTTCTTTTAAATACTTGCGCAGCTTGGCTATATACACATCCATGCTGCGGCCGTTAAAATAGGTGTCGCTGCCCCATATTTTTTTTAATGCAATATCACGTGGCAATAAATCATTCAGGTATTCCGACAGCATCTTGAGCAGTTCATTTTCTTTTGGCGACAGTACCTGCACTTTTTCGCCCAGTACCAGCTCACGCAGGCGGGGATTGTAATGATACCTGCCCAGTTGAAACTCTGCATTTACCTCATCCCTGTGCATTTCTTCATTGCGCTTTAAAATGGCTTTAATCTTGTGCAGCAATACTTCGCTGTCAAAAGGTTTGGTGATATAATCATCGGCACCCAGCTTATAACCCTGTATAATATCATCCTTCATGGTTTTGGCACTCAGGAAAAAAAGCGGTACATCCGGGTTAATATCCCTTATTTCCTCTGCCAGCGTAAAGCCGTCCATATTGGGCATCATCACATCCAGCAGGCAAATCTCAAATTTTTCACGCTGAAATGCAGCGAGCCCAAGGCGGCCATCCCTTTCAAGCGTTACATCATAATCATTCAGCTCCAGGTAGTTTTTAAGCACCATACCCAGGTTGGTATCGTCTTCACAAAGCAGTACTTTTGGTTTGTTTGCATCCATATTATTGATATTTACAAGTTGTTTACAGCAAATAAAGATATTCAATTGTAGTTAAAGAAAGTTAGCAATATAATCTTTTGTTAAGATTGTACCAGCGGGGCAATATTTGCAGCTATTTTTTTGGCTTTAAAAAACGCCTGTCAGTCAATGTTTGCATAAATGCAATAATATCTTTTTTTTCACGGCTGGTAAGGCCAAGGGGCTTTTTTACCAGGGCATCTGTATTAATACTCCCTTTTACAAACTGCTGCGGGTTGTTATAATAGTCCATTACTTCTTCCAGGGTTTTTAACATGCCATTGTGCATGTAAGGTGCCGTAACGGCTATATTGCGCAGTCCCGGTGTTTTAAATTTACCGAGGTCAGTTTTTTTGCGGGTAATGCTGTAGCGGCCGGAATCATTCAGTTCTTTGCCATTGTACAGCCCAATATTGCGGAATTCATCTCCGGTAAAGTCGCCGCTAAAGTGACAGTCGAAGCACTTGGCCTTTTTGCCAATAAACAATTGCCTTCCCCTTTCCTCGCTGGCTGTAAAAGTTATTTTTTCATCCGACCAGTCATCGTACCGGCTGCTGGTAGTTTCCAGTGTACGTTCAAATGCAGCAAAGGCCGCTGCCAGGTTTTTGGCATTGGGTTTTTGCCTGAAAACTTTATAAAACAGTCTGCTGTAGCCGGAATCTTCATTCAGCCGCTTTACAGCCTGCTCAACAGGCAGGTTCATTTCATCGGGATTTTGTATGGGCATCAGCGACTGTTTTTCCAGCGAAGCAGCACGGCCATCCCAGAAAAAATGAGGCCTTAAATTCATGTTGAGTACAGAAGGGGTGTTGCGTTTGGTGAGTTTGCCACCAATTCCAGTACTGAAAGCTGCAGTATCAGCAAACCCATATTCCGGTTTATGACAACTGGCACAGCTTACCGAAGAATCAAGGGACAGCATTTTTTCAGAAAAAAGTAATGCACCCAGGTCAGCCTTTGTTTTAACCTGGCTGTAGGGATTAGTAAAGCTTGCTGCCAGTATTACTGCCGCTATCAACAAAAAAATTATGCCTGTTTTATGCCTGCTCATTTTAAAAAACTACCTGGATGCCCTATTTAAGCATCACCGTTTTTTATTGAAGGGTTTGCTTGTAAATTTGGTGCAAAGCTATTGTCAAAAAACACATGTTTCCTGTATTGACGAACAAATTTTTAAAACTTGTAGTAAAAGACCGTATTTGCTGAAAGACAGCTTCTATGCCATAAAGGGATGAATACCATTAATTTACGGTTTTCAGCGTTAAAAAAAGGACTATCTTTCGGCATTAAAACAAAAGAGCGTATGCCCAATAAGGAAGCATTTATACAAGCCGTAAAAGACGGCTATACTTTTAAAGGTGAATCAGTAGCAATAGGAGCTGCCATGCTGGACGGAAATGTGATACCCGAGGCAGTAATAAACCTGCCACTAAAAACCATGAACCGCCACGGACTTATTGCCGGTGCAACTGGTACTGGTAAAACCAAAACCCTGCAAATGATGAGTGAGTGCCTGAGTGATGCCAGTGTGCCGGTGCTGCTGATGGATATAAAGGGTGACCTGAGTGGTATTGCTGCTACCGGTGCCGCCAATGATAAAATAAACGACCGTTACCAGAAGCTGAACATGGCTTATAAGCCCACGCAGTTTCCGGCTGACCTGATGACGCTGAGTGACCAGAAGGGTGTACGCCTAAGGGCAACGGTAAGCGAATTTGGTCCCGTGCTGCTAAGTAAGATACTGGAGCTGAATGATACACAGGGCGGTTTTGTGGCCATGATATTCAAATACTGCGATGATAATAAGTTGCCACTGCTCGACCTGAAGGATTTTATAAAAATACTGCAGTTTGTAAGTAATGAGGGTAAGGAGGATATGGAGAAGGACTATGGCAAAATTTCCACCTCCAGTACGGGAACCATTTTGCGTAAGGTTATAGAGTTGCAGCAGCAGGGGGCGGATGTTTTTTTTGGGGAAAAGAGTTTTGAAGTGGAGGACCTGATGCGCATTGGAGATGATGGTCGTGGAATGATCAGTATCCTCCGGGTTACTGATTTGCAGGACAGGCCAAAACTGTTCTCCACCTTTATGCTGCAGATGCTGGCCGAGCTGTACGCCAGCTGCCCCGAAGAGGGCGATATGGACAAACCCAAGCTGGTGCTGTTTATTGATGAGGCACACTTAGTGTTTCAGGAAGCCAGCAGTGCCTTGCTGCAGCAGATTGAAACCATCATTAAACTGATACGATCCAAGGGGATTGGCATTTTCTTCTGCACACAAAACCCCATGGATGTACCTGCTGGTGTGCTTGGCCAGTTGGGGCTTAAAGTGCAGCATGCCCTGCGTGCCTTTACCGCTGCCGACAGAAAGGTTATAAAACAAACTGCGGAGAACTATCCCGAAACTGATTTTTACAAAACTGAGGATCTGATAACTGAACTGGGTATTGGCGAAGCGCTGGTAACCATGCTTAACGAAAAGGGTATACCCACACCGCTGGTGCATGCCATGCTTTGTGCACCCCGCAGCCGTATGGATGTACTTACGGATGGGGAGATTGACAGTATTGTAGCAAAATCAAAACTGGTGGCCAAATACAATCAGGTAATTGATAGCGAAAGTGCTTACGAAATATTAACTGCCAAACTGGAGGAGGCTGCTGAAAAAACAGCTGAAGCTGAAAAGGCAAAAGCCGAAGAGAAGGAAGAAAAGGAAGAGAAAAAATCATCAGGTGGGGGAGGCTTTTTCGACAGTCCGATACTGAAGCAGGTTGGCCGTACCGCTGCAAGCGTTATCACCCGGGGGCTGCTCGGTGCACTGGGGCTTGGCGGCAGGAGCAGGAAATCAAAAAGTTGGTTTTAGTAAATAATAAAGTAACATTATGGCACCTGAAATAAAAATAGCCCTGCTGATTGATGGAGACAATGCAGAAGCTTCGCTGATTAATAATATCATCAACGAAACATCTAAGTTTGGCCGTATTACGGTAAAGCGTATTTATGGCGACTGGACCACTACCCGCATGACAAAGTGGAAAGAGGAGCTGAATAAATTTGCCATTCGGCCAATACAGAAATTTTCTTATACCACTGGCAAAAACTCCACCGACAGTGCCATGATTATTGATGCTATGGATCTGCTCCACTCAAAGATTATTGATGGGTTTTGCATTGTATCCAGCGACAGCGATTATACCGGCATTGCCCACCGGATTAGGGAAGAAGGCATGTTTGTAATGGGCATTGGCAAATCCAATACGCCCGAAGCATTGGTAATGGCCTGCGAAAATTTTATTTATACTGATATACTTAAAGCAGATGGTGCCGAAAGTAATGCCCCTGCCCCAAAACAGCTAAAGGTTAACTTTAAGCAGATTGATGCCGCTTTTGATATGGTGGCCGATGAGTCAACCGGTATGGCGCTGCTTTCAAAACTACCCATTGCCATACGTAAAATAGCGCCCACTTTCGACCCCAGAAGCTATGGCAGCACTTCCTTCCGTAAATTTTGCGAAACCCTGCTGAAGGACAAATACGATATTGTAAAGCATGGAGACAACATGACGCTTTCCCTTAAAAGAAAAGAGTAATTTTGCACAGTATTGTGCTTTTGCAATTACCTGTTTTGCGCAAATATTATGTTTAAAAAATTGTTCGCCCACCGCTTTGGGCCGCTGGCGGTATTGGCTATGCTTGTTTGCGGCATCAGTTTTATTACCCGTGTGGCATTGCTGATTAAGAGCTGGCCAAATGCTTCATTAGGTGGTATCAGCTTTCCGGCTGTTTTTCTTATTGGATTGTTTTACGACCTGGTGGTATGGAGTTTTTTTGCCATACCAGTGGCACTGTATTGCTGGCTGATGAAGGATAG
>JANMDL010000051.1:0-2255 GCA_031376295.1 Chitinophagales bacterium | reverse complement strand
CGAGTGGCTTACCTACGTGTTTGAAAACATCAACGACCATAGAATAAATGCTATAGAGGATTTGCTGCCGCAAAATTATGCTGCACTAATCAATAAGTAAAGAAGGGGTGCGTGGAAGGGATACAAAGTTGTGTCTGCCTTTGAAATTACTGCACTGTCACACAGTATTACCCATTCCCTCCCACCAGCAGTTGTAAAGCATCTATACCCTGCCTTGCATTGGCGCATACGCATCCGCAAGACCTGTATAGCTTTTGCATATCCCTTCTGCTTTGCCACCCTGTACACATATCGGGAGCAGCTTTCTTTAAAAAGGCAACATCGCCTTTTGCCTGCCGGGAGGTACCAGTACAAACGGATGCATAAAAGCAATACATAACGCATAGCTAGGGCTTATTAAATACCAATACTTTCACTGTTGTGAGTGTGCCGGGCTGTGCACCCACACCGAAACAGCCTTTATCACCTGCTACATGAGTTTCCACACTTTCCATTTGCTGATAATGCCAGCCATCAGCGGCATGGCTTTCAATTTCAGCTTGCAACTGACTGGCTACTATGCCGGCTCCGCCGTTTTGTGCTACACTTGCTGTAAATGGAACTACTTTGTACTGCATTGTTATTTATTTTAAATTATTAACTATTGAATTACTCCGCTTCTAAAAAAAAATAAAAGGCTCAATTATCATTTACTTTCATCTTCTCTTTTAGCAATTCTGTACCTCTTTGTAATATGCCTTTCATAAGATCCTTGAAAAGTTTGTCTGTAACTTTCTTTGTTTCAGTTGTAACAGCATTTTTAATCTTGTAAGTCTTCGAGTTACATTTTTCAATAAGAATATTACCAGAATCAAAATAATCCCCATTATTCTGATTATCAGTATTATTTAGCTGTACAATAAATTTGTAAGAATTTCCCCCAATAAGACTATATATACATTTAACTTCCTCAGGCTTAAGTATAAATTCATCTTTTGGCCCATGCCGCCACTCTTCTGTTTGTTCAGCTGTTTTTTCTGGAGTCTTGAAGATTACAACTTTAAGATTTTGAGTTGTAGAATTAAAAAAACAATATGCCCCTGTATTATACTCTGCACAGCCTCCCTCTTTAAGCTTTTGCGGGTTATTATAGTCCTCATTGGTCTCAGGCGAACGGCCATAGCCACGTCCAGGTTTTCCGGGTACATCTGTGCTCATCCCTTGGCAATTTAACCTCAACCCGGACACGTCGGCAAATCTTTTATCAACAGGTATGTAACCCTCGGCAGCAGTAATAACGTGCGCAGTATTTACATCAACTATTTTGAGGTTAAGCTGAATGGCACATTCTCCTTCAAAAATGCTTACTTTTCCTACTATCAATACTTCAGTTCCGAAAAATTCGCCTAATTTCAACAATGCCTTGGGGTCTATCAGCAAATCCTTATCCTGCAATTTATGTTCCCGTAAAATAGTCTCAATATTCTGCCTGTCCAAAACTATAACAGAATCAAACTCCGCTGCATAAATAGATAACTGGTCTGCGACATATGTAGCTATACTGCTTGAGTTTTTGTGCAAGTCAGTAAAATCCCATATAGCAAGTTTCTTGAATTTTTTTTTGGCCAATGCCTTGTTTATCAATTTATAGGTAAATGCCTTAAGACTGTCCTTTGTACTGATATTCTCATTTTGTGCATCGCACAAAAAGGAACAATGGAGTGCCAGCAAAATCAATATAATTTTCATAAAAATTCATTTATTTTATTAATAACCCTTTTTGAAAGATTATTCAAATTACCCTGCTGACTGAACCCAGGTTCCCCAATTCTATCAGATCCAGATGCCAATGTTTCCTCATTGCTGTTTACAATACTGAACTCGTAAGTACAGAAAGAGCTGATTGTGCCATATTCCGATTTGGAGGAAGGCTGTTCTGTTGAAAGTGATACTCTGATAATATTTCTGGCCTTATACTGATTTCCAGTAATCAGCCTTTTTTTTGACAACAAATAAGATTTTATGCCATTTGCTACCATACTGTTAAAAGTCCCGTCGCTGCCCGTAATAACAATGCAATAATCAAATTGCTCTTCAGTATCTTTAATAAATGGGTGCTGTACAAGTACTTCACCATCACGCAAACGGTTTTCCTTTATCGCAGTAAATGAAACAGGTTGCACTCCCTTGAGTGGGGTACCCCTTGTGTCAGGCAAGTTCCCTGTACCGGGTTGCACATTATTATTTTTTGCACTACTGCTATTTGTATCAGGCTT
>JANMDL010000048.1:0-1728 GCA_031376295.1 Chitinophagales bacterium | reverse complement strand
GCAGCCTTTCCTCAAAGCGCATCTGTTCCAGTGCAAGGTAGTCTTTTACTATATCCAATTCCCTGTGCAGGGGTACTGTTTCTAATTTTTCAGCCTGCATACTGCTGCGCAGGATATTGCTCAGTTCGGTTATGGCTGTTCTTGCCCTTATAGGATTTTCATCCACCAGCGCCCGGATGCTGTTTAATGCGTTAAAAATAAAATGCGGGTTGATGTGCGACTTAATGGTTTTAAGCTCCAGTTCCTTTACAAGCGACTCCAATTTCAATTTGTCAAGCTGATCTTTCCTGTTTTTTTCGATGTAGTGCCAAACTAAGTAAATGAGTAACCACAGCGAAATAAGAATCAGGGTCATAAGTATGTTCCAGAATTCACGGCCCTTGCTTTGCTCCTCGTACACCCATTCGCCATTTGCATCCCGCATCCAGCCAGTTGATTTTTTTATTTTGAGGGCATTCCTGTAATCTGATGAGTCGCCGGCATTTAATTTTTTACCAGTGTAATAATCTGGTGTGTTTATATCATCAGTTTCTGCTGCTGCAAGGCGGGCGGCCGAGTCTGTTATTGTAAGGTTATTAATTTCAAAATCAGTTACTGCAGTTTTGTTGCTGCGTTTAACGGCTTCTTTGTAGGCAGCGGAATCACCAGCGGCCAGTTTTTTAAAAATAGTATAGTTGGAGGTTTTCAGATCCATTTCGCCTTCCATCCTCATAGCCTTGTCTTTGCGCTCATTCACCACGTACTGGTCAAAAGAAGCATTCGTTACTTTAGCAGTGAATTTAGCACCGTAGTTTAGTCCGATACTGGTAAGCCCCACACCAACAATAAATAACAGCACAACACGGCCTATGGGGAGCCGTATCCAGTTAAAACGCTTCAGAATTAATCGTAATATATGTGTGGCAGCAACGCACCACGCAAATTCTATAAATATT
Source organism: Chitinophagales bacterium (assembly GCA_031376295.1). Lineage (GTDB taxonomy): Bacteria > Bacteroidota > Bacteroidia > Chitinophagales > Chitinophagaceae > Ferruginibacter. The sequence goes on along the minus strand of JANMDL010000048.1, from coordinate 793 downwards.
GCAATAAGAAATACTTGTCTTTTTTCATCGGGTGTAAGGTAAAACTCGGGAGCATATACATAGGCAATAAACAGTTGTATGGATGTCCAGGTGCCCCATCCAACCAGTTGGCATGCCCAATAGCGTATTGCTGTTTTACTCATGTCAGCAAAAATAAGCCCCCTTTTTCCGAAAAACAACCGCTGAATTGATTAATGGTGAAATGTAGCTGTAAAAGGTAGGTTGGTCATCATAACAGTAAGGCAGCCACGGAAAATTTGGATTTTTATCAAAATATTCCCATATTGTGCAACTATTAATAAGGACTTAGTTATCTAACACCAAACAATAACATTAATAAAAATTAAAAAACATGTCATTTAACCTCATTGATGCCGCCAAGGGCATTTTTACAAACGAACTGGTTAATAAAGCCAGCTCTTATCTTGGAGAAAGCGAAAACAGTGTTGCCAAAGCTATCAGCGGCATTCTGCCCTCTGTAATTGGTGGTATTGCTGATAAAAGCTCTTCAAATGAAGGGGCGAATACCATTGCCGGAATGGCGCAGGAACAACATAGTTCAGGTATCCTGGGTAGTATTGGCAGTTTTTTTGGAAACGAAGGCGGTGGTTTGCTGAATAAAGGGGCAGGCCTGCTGGGCAACCTTTTTGGCGACAGCAAGATGGGTATCCTCACAAACCTGATCAGTAGTTTTTCAGGTATCAAATCTGCATCAGCTACCTCACTGCTGAGTATGGCGGCTCCTGCTGTAATGGGCTTTTTGGGGAAACATGCTGCAGACAATAATCTGAAT
>JANMDL010000963.1:0-22947 GCA_031376295.1 Chitinophagales bacterium | reverse complement strand
CATATTCCGGCTGCGTTGATATTGATCTTTGCTGTGATAAGGTTCCGGATTTCTATCTGCGACCAGGGTACTACGATGGCGCTTACCAACGACATGGCCGAAAACCCTATCAGTAGCCTGGCTGTGCGCCGGTTGAATGCAAATGCGGTAAAATAGAGGTTTTTCTGGCGGTAATAAATAAGCCCGGCAGTTACAAATACCACCAGTGATTGAAAAGTGGCTGCTGCCAGCAAGGCTCCCCTTAAGCCGGAAGTTTTTATCATAATAACCGTAAACACCAGCCCCAGCAAACTGCTGGCAATATTGGCGGTGATGTAAACGCGGTATTGCCTGAGGCCATTGGCTATGGCCAGCAGGTTGATATTTAACGCATACAACCACAGGGTGGCACCCAGCGTAATAATAACATACCCATACTCGTTACTTTTTAATAAATAACCACTGAGCTGCCGGTTAAAAATAACTAACAACACCCCTGTTACCAGCGAGCATACTAATGTTATTACCAGCGATGTGTTAAAGAGCTGCTGCTTTTTTCCGGGGGCGGCTTCATACTCGGCAGCGTATTTGGTAACCCCTACATTAATGGCACCATTGGAAAGACTGAGAAAAATAGAAATGCCATTCATCAATTGCCCGATGAGTGCAACGCCTGCTGTGCCAACCGTTGTAGCCAGTATTTTAGATAAAACCAGGGAGGTTGCCATTTTTATGGCGGTGGCAAAGGCCGACCAGGATGAAACTTTTACCAGGTCTGTCTGTAAAATCTGCCTTGCTCTTTTAAGTAAAGTCATCGGGCAGTAAAAAAAGATTGTATAATGGAGGCGATATGTGCTGTTTGCTGCTGTTGCAAGCCCGGAAAAATGGGCAGGCTCAGGCAGGTTGCGGCCATTTTTTCTGCTATGGGGAAATCTCCCTGCCGGTAGCCCAAATGCTTGTAAGCCTCCTGCAGGTGTGGCGGTATGGGGTAATGTATCAATGTACCTACACCATTTTGCTGCAGGTGTTGCTGCAGTGCATCTCTTTGGGCAGTTCGTATTACATACAGGTGGTACACATGCGTGGCACCGGGTGCAGTTGCTGGCGTAATGATATCACCAATACCCTTTAAAGCAACATCGTACCAGGCCGCTATCTGCTGCCTTTCGGATGTCCACCCGTGCAGGTGACCAAGTTTTACGCTCAAAAAAGCAGCCTGCAGTTCATCCAGCCGCATGTTGTGGCCCACAATTTCGTTGTAGTATTTTTTTTGAGAGCCATAATTGCGCAGTGCTTTAATTTTTGTGTCAATGGCCTCATCTGCGGTGGTAATGGCTCCTGCATCTCCCAAAGCACCCAGGTTTTTACCAGGATAAAAACTGGTTCCATTGGCAATACCAAAACTGCCTGTTAAGCGCCCTTTATATGCTGCACCCTGCGATTGGGCATTGTCTTCAATTACATACAGCTTATGTTTGTCCGCTATCTGCATAATGGCATCCATCTGGCAGCATTGGCCGTATAAATGCACAGGCATAATCACCTTGGTATTAGGTGTAATGGCTGCTTCAATCAATTGCGGGTCAATATTAAATGAGGCAATATCAGGCTCAACAAAAATGGGTGTGGCGCCTACGTACGATATGGCTAAAACAGTAGCAATATAGGTATTGGAAGGTACAATCACCTCGTCTCCGGGGCCAATATCAAGTGATTTAAGGCATAAATGCAGTGCATCCAGCCCGTTGCTTATACCAATGCAGTAAGGCACCCGGTTAAAGGCGGCATACTCCTGTTCAAACTGCTGTACTGCCTTGCCCAGGATATACCACTTACTGTCAAATACAGTGGTAAAGGCCGCCATCATTTCAGCCCTTATCTTTTCGTTTGTTGCATCAAATGATAAAAATGGTATCGTCATACTTTATTAAACCTTGCAATTTTTTTTTTTGATCCAGTATTTTTTATGGCCGCTACCTTTACTGGCCCTCTTTTTTTACCCATTCATCGTAACCAATACCCTGCCATGGCATTCCTCTTTCAAAATTATACATCCAGGGATAGTGCATTACCCCTTTTTTTTCTTTTGAATGTATAGTACGAACGGAACAGATTTCTTTTGCAGGAGATCCAACAATTACTTTTTCATCGCCAAAATCTTTACTAACTGTGGAGTTGGCACCTATTAAACAATGCTTACCAACTGTTACCATTGGCAATATTACTGAATGAGTGGCAATTTGTGTAAAATCCCCGATAATTGGCCCTATGCAGATATTAGATGGTGGATGCGGGTCGTTAGTAAGGATAACGTAAGGATACATAAATACAAAATTGCCTATAACTGATTGCTGGCCGATAAGCACATTACTTTGAAAGCGGCAGTAATTACCAAAGGAAGAAAAACCCTGTATATCGCAAATTGTACCAAAAGCACAGTGATGCCCTATTATATTATTCTCCCTGATGGTTACCCGGTGTCCTGTTGAAAAATTATTACCTATTACATTTCCGGCATAAATAATGCAATGGCTCCTTATCAGCGAGTTTTCGCCTAAAACTGTTTTTGGGTTTTGATAATCACTGTTGGTATAATAATCATACAGGGGTTCCCCAATGATACAATCGTTGCATATTGTGGTATTATCGCCAATTATCACATTATCATAAATAACCGTATTGTCGCCTATTCTAACATTGTTGCCTATTGTTGCTTTAGGGCTTATCTGCAGATTTCTTCCGTTAAACTTCATTTACTATAGCGGTTAAAAAATGATCAAATATACTTCACATACTCCAGGCTTTTTTTTGCAGGTGGGTAACAATATGAACTGACATACTTTATCCCTGCAAATCACCGGTGATGACCAGCGCCGTGCAAATGGTCATATTTTTTTATACTGTTTAAATAATTCGTAATCCCTTAAATAATCCGCCTCGTCGTAAAGGCTGGAAGCCAATACCAGGCAAATGGCTCCTGATGAAAAATTGGTGATATCACGCCAGATACCGGGCCTTATGTGTAATCCCACATAAGGTTTGTTCAGTTGTACTGTTTTATTGCTGCGTCCATCATCCAGTGTAATATCAAAACTGCCGCTTGCAGCAATTATCAGTTGCTCCAGGTTTTTATGCCCGTGCGCCCCCCTTGTTTCACCGGCAGGAATGTCGTACAGGTAATAAATACGCTGTACATCAAAAGGCAGTTCAATACCATTTTGCACGGCTGTGATATTGCCGGCACGGTTATGAATGCGGGGCAGCTCTATAAGTGTACAATCAGATATGGTAAATGCTGCATTATCCATTTTTCAGCTGTTTAAATGCTGCAAAATCCCTTATGTAATCAGTTTCTTTATAAAAATCATCTGCTGCAATAAGCGCCAGCGAGTTGGTGGCAAAGTTTTCCATGTGGCGCCAGATTATACTTGGTACAAACAGCCCGGTATTGGAACGGTTGAGGGTAAATTTTTGTTCTTCGTACCCATCGTTCAACACTACATCAAAACTACCGGAAAGTGCAACAATAAACTCCTGCAGGGTTTTATAAGCATGGCCGCCCCTTGTTTGCCCACCCGGCACATCATAAATCCAATAGGTACGGGCAATGGTAAAGGGTACCTGCTTTTCATTTTCAAAAAAAGACAAATTTCCCCGCTCATCGGGAATTTTAGGCAGTTGTATTAACTGTACATCCTTTAACCTCATCCTGTATCAGTATCGTTTGGTGGCAAATATAAACATATTATGGCAGTGCCTGCTTATGCGCTAAATTGGGGCTGCTTTCCAAATTCCCCGTGTATCGGAACTGCAAAACTGCTGCAATGTCTAAAGCAGGAAAGAAGAATGTTGAACAGCGGGGCTTGCTCGCTGTAGCGGGCAAGGCCCCGCCATGACGAACCGCAGGTGCAGTGTGAAACCTCTGTATGTGGGAACTACGAACTTATTAATCTTTTTCGCCGCAGCGTGGTCTTTCCGGCGGCGATTGGACTTATTTTGTTACTGATTACCAAGCAGACGGCAATGGGTTATACCGATTATACAAATTATATAGTCCAATCTCTCTGGCTGTGGTGGATTATCATACTTTTAATCTGTTATCTCTGCCGAACTTTGAGGTAAATGATTGTACTCTCCTTTAAAAGAATACCAGCCAAAAATAAAAAGCCCGGCACAAATGGGCATGAAAATAAATAGAATGATGGCCCACTGCAGGGTTGTATTCGACTTTGCTGCTTCAGCAGCCTTGCCAACTTTATCTGCCGCCTGCCAGGCCATAAAAGCTACTGTGGCCGGAGCCAAAAGCATCCATATAATTCCCAGGTATTTTTTAAATGTACTCATTGTTGTTCCTGTTAATTTTTTACAAATCAATCCATTACATCTTTATCAATTTTATTGGGCAGGTAAATGGCGCCAATAATAAAACACAGCGCTGCAATACCAATGGGGTACCAAAGTCCTGCCAGCGGATCACCACCGGGGTTTGCCTTTGTTTTGGTAAACTCTACTATCAATGTACCCAAAAATGGAACAAGGCCGCCAAACACGCCATTGCCAATATGGTAGGGCAGGCTCATGGATGTGTAACGGATTTTTGTAGGAAATAACTCTACCAAAAAGGCTGCTATCGGGCCATACACCATTGTTACAAAAATAATCATCAGCCAAATCAGAAATATGAATTTCCATTGGAGACGAGGGGATAGAATGACATCCGAGTAAACTGGTTTTGTATCTGATAAGGTAAAGACTTTAGAGCTGTCTTTATCAACGAGTGCTGATAGTGGTGGATACAAAGTACCGCTTCCAGCAAGCCTTATAGTGTCTGATTTATTTTCCGTAAATCTATTCCCTTTATATGAGTACCTGTTTTCATTTTTATACACCATATCAAGGGTGTCTTTTTGCTGTAACTGTTCAACAGTTGATTTTCTCTGCTCCGCATTGCTGGAAATATTTGCCGCGTCCTTCATCCATTCTTTTACATTAGTATCTTTCAAAAAAGTACCAAATATCGGCCGGTAGCAAAGAACCCCCAGCAGCATGCCCAGCAACATAATCCATTTTCTGCCGTATTTATCACTCAGCCAGCCAAATAAAATAAAACCAGGCGTGGCAAACAATATGGCGATAAGAATAATGTTTCTAGACTGTACAAAATTGATCTTACAAACATTTTCGATAAATGATTGCGCATAAAACTGGCCGGTGTACCATATAACGCCCTGACCCATTACGGCGCCAAATAAGGCCAGCAATACCATTTTAAAGTTTGCCCTGTGGCCAAAACTTTCTTTTAAAGGATTGATGGATGTTTTTCCCTCAGCTTTTACCTTGGCAAACATGGGCGATTCCTTCATCCGCATACGGATGATGATGGACACAATAACAAGTAAAAGTGAAATCCAGAAAGGATAGCGCCAACCGCCCCATTCAGCCGAAAATTTTTCAACACCCTGAGCCTGCCGTATCAATATGATAATACCCAGTGCCAGAAAAAGTCCCAGCGTGGCCGTGGTTTGTATCCAGCTTGTCCAATAGCCACGCCTCTGAGGTGGTGCATGTTCGGCTACATAAGTGGCAGCGCCGCCATACTCACCCCCCAGCGCAAGCCCCTGCAGCAGGCGAAGTAAAAGAACCAATACGGGTGCCCACCAGCCAATAGTTTTAAACCCCGGCACCAGACCAATGGCAAAAGTGGAGCCGCCCATCAATATCAAGGTGAGCAGAAATGTGTACTTCCGGCCAATCATATCTCCCAGCCTGCCAAACACCAATGCACCAAAGGGCCGCACAATAAAGCCTGCAGCAAAAATGGCCAGCGTACTCAGCAAAGCAGAAGTACCGGAATCTTCAGGAAAAAACTGTTTGGAAATAATGGTAGCCAGCATACCAAATATATAAAAATCGTACCACTCAATGAGGGTACCTACTGATGAGGCACCTATTACAAAACCAATCCCCCTTGGCTTATTACTGTCCATGTTACGCTTGTTTTGGCTTTTATAAAACGAATATAACCCCTTAACTATTCTTTGCTGTAAAAAATTCTTTACTGCCGTGGCAATGTTCCTTATTTTTAATGCTGCAAATCAATACATCAGTATGTCATATCCATTCAAGATCAATTCGCTTGAGCAATACCATTCGGCTTACAAAAAAAGTGTGGACGACCCCGAAGGCTTCTGGGGAGATGTGGCGGCAAGCTTTTACTGGCGCAAAAAATGGGACAAAGTGCTGGAGTGGAATTTTACAGCACCAAAAGTGGAATGGTTCATCAATGGCAAACTGAATATCACTGAAAACTGTTTGGACAGGCATTTGGAAAAGGCAGGTGATACACCCGCCATCATCTGGGAATCTAATAATCCAGACGAGGCACACAGGATACTTACTTACAACGAGCTTCATACCAAAGTGATGCAGTTTGCCCATGTGCTTACCAACAACGGTGTAAAAAAGGGCAACCGCATCTGCATTTACATGGGTATGGTACCCGAGCTGGCTATTGCGGTGCTGGCCTGCGCAAGAATAGGGGCGATACACTCTGTAATTTTTGGTGGCTTTAGTGCACAAAGCATCGCCGACAGATTGCAGGATGCTAATGCGGAGTTTATTGTTACCTGCGACGGTGCTTACCGGGGCAATAAGGAAATACCTTTAAAAGCGGTGATTGATGATGCGCTGGTGCAATGCGATTTTGTAAAAAAAGTAATTGTATTGACACGTACAAAGATTGCTGTATCCATGATAAAGGGCCGGGATGTGTGGTGGGAGGAAGAGATAGAAAAAGTGGAAGCGATGGGCAACCCGGATTTTCCGGCGGAGGAAATGGATGCGGAGGATGAGCTGTTTATATTATATACTTCGGGCAGTACGGGTAAGCCAAAGGGTGTGGTGCATACCTGCGCCGGGTATATGGTATGGACAACTTATACTTTTATAAATGTATTTCAGTACAATCCCGGTGATGTACATTTTTGCACGGCTGATATTGGCTGGATAACAGGGCATAGTTATATTGTGTATGGGCCATTGAGTGCCGGGGCCACATCACTTATGTTTGAAGGCATACCCACCTGGCCTGATGCAGGAAGGTTTTGGGATATTGTGCAAAAGCACCGGGTAAATATTTTATATACCGCACCAACGGCTATACGCAGTTTGATGAGTTTTGGCACGGCGCCAATTGAAGGGAAAGATTTGTCGTCGCTTAAAACGCTGGGCACCGTGGGTGAGCCCATTAACGAAGAAGCCTGGCATTGGTACGATGAGCATATCGGCAAGGGCAATTGCCCCATTATTGATACCTGGTGGCAAACCGAAACGGGCGGTTGCCTCATCAGCAATATGGCCGGCATTACCCCTGCAAAGCCGAGCTGGGCCACGCTGCCCATGCCCGGTGTGCAGCCGCTGCTGGTAGATGAGAATGGAAAGGAAGTAACGGAAAAAGATGAGCATGGTTTGCTCAAGGGTAACCTTTGCATCAAAGCGCCATGGCCAGGTATACTCCGCACCACTTATGGCGATCATGATCGCTGCCGCACCAATTATTTTGCTACATACCCCGGTTTGTATTTTACCGGCGATGGTGCATTGAAGGATGACAATGGTTTTTACCGCATTACCGGCCGGGTGGATGATGTGCTGAATGTGAGTGGCCACCGCATTGGCACTGCCGAAGTGGAAAACGCCATCAACATGCACGCCGGTGTGGTGGAGAGTGCCGTGGTAGGCTATCCGCACGACATAAAGGGCCAGGGCATTTATGCTTACGTAATTTACAATGGCCATCATGGCGATGAAGCCCTTACCCGGCAGGACATCAGCCTTACAGTGGCAAAAATTATCGGCGCCATTGCCAAGCCTGACAAAATACAGTTTGTGCCCGGCCTGCCAAAAACCCGCAGCGGTAAAATAATGCGGCGCATACTACGCAAAATTGCAGAAGGCGAAACGGGTAATTTAGGTGATACGAGTACGCTGCTTGACCCGGATGTGGTGGAAGTGATAAAGGGAGGGAGGGTGTAAAGGATTGATTTTAAGATTCAACCATGCAATAACTATTTACTTACCCGGCAATTCTGTGGCTAGTCCTTCTGCTACAAAAAATGATTTTAAAAGATTATCGGCAGTAAAAAATAAATCTGCCTGCTGAAATAACAGCACTCCGGTTGAAAGCTGAATAGCGTCTAAAGCCCTTAATCCTTGCATTCCATATTTTGCAATCAAAATTCTTGCCTGCTCAATAACAATACTATCCGGTGCTACAAAAGTGTACTTTACAAAATCAATTTCAAATAAAGCCAGCGTTGTTTGGGCTGCTACTTCCGTAATTTCTTTAGTGCTTACTTTTTTCCAAACAGAGGAACTAAACTCTATTTTTGCAATTTCCGAAAGATAAACTGTTGTGATGTTTATGGTTGCAAACAGTTTTTCAAGTTCTGCTGTACCAGCTTCCTGGTGATAGAGTTTGAACAAAGAGGAGGTATCTAAAAATATTTTCATAATTCAGCTCTTCTTTCTTCAATGACAGTATCGCTGAAAGAGCCTTTATAATCCTCGAGGTTTTTTTGGCTTTTAGAAAAAGAAAAGTCGGACAATGAAAAAGTGTTGTCGTTTTTAGTTTCGATGTCCTCAAGAAATGTAACAATAACTTTTACAGGATTATCTGTTGCATATTCCTTATCAAGCTTTACATAACCATTTTGATATGTTCCAACAACTGCTACCATACTTTATTCGTTTAATTTTCTATGTAAATATACCTTAATTTATCAATTTTAAAAAGTTAAAATATGGCCGCTGGGAGTTTTTGTCACTTATTGTTTGTAGGGTTTAATATTTAATATAATTCTATATTGGATCCCCGTATTTATCTACCTCACAGTCGTCATCTTCATCCTCAAAATAAAGGATTTCAGGTTTTCGAAAATAAGGATAGTTTATTACATAATGCATCTCATCATCATTTATATTCACTGAAAAATATAATGTTGGGTCAATATGCTTCCCAACAATCACATCTTTTACTTGGTCAAAGGTATGTATTCTAAAATCGGAATTGTACATGAAAAAAGTAGGTGTATTGATTATGAAAATACCCTCTATTTTATATTTCTCAAAAGAAATTCCCAAATCCTTATACTTATACTGGAAGTGTTTTTCAAGTATTTCCTTGTTAGCTGTTAACCAATTTACTTTATTGGCAATTCTTGAAACGTATGATTTATTTTTTCCCTCATCAACAGTAAAGTACTGATAGTCGTTTTTCCAATTGACCATATCATAACGACCATGTAAATGCTTACATTCGGCAATAAAGATTTTTTTTATTTTTGGCGAAATAATAATAAAATCAATCTCTCCTAAATCTTTCCCTATAATGGAATATGCTTTCTCTTTAGTTACTAATTTTTTGACTGCTCTTTGGTACATCAATTTGGCAGATATGATATCTTTCTCAACAATATCATCCAGCCATTTATCATGACTATTGTGCTTTTCCTCTTTATATTTTTTAAAACATAAATTATCCTCCCACTCTAAAGGAATCTTGCCCCAGGGAATTGAATTAAGATATAAGCTGATTTCGGCCTCATACCACGAAAACATTCCAAAAACATAGTATTCTTTTTGATCAATTTTCCATTCCAAAAGAGGCCTGTAGAGGTATCTGTTAAGGGAATGTGGTTTTTTAACCAATTCACACAGACCCATTTTATTGCCTCTGTTTAACGATATGCCTGAGAAGAATTTATTTAGGTTTGTAGTCGGGGCTTCTGTATGCTTTGCAATCGCCATTAAGAAATCTTCCTTTTTTGCTGCTATGCAATCACCGGGATTTAACTTATTTTCTTCGTGTATTAACAATAATAATTCCTTCATAGAGTCATAATTAAACCCAAAGCATTGTTCAATTTTTTTTGTAAAATCAGGTGACCCATCTCCATCAACTATATAATCGAAGTCAACCTTATCCATTTCAGCACATACATAACTGAAACTAGCCTCATAGTGATGCCGTCTCCCAAATTTATATAAATTGTTATCGTCAAAAGATATATCAATGGCATCTTCTATCATTGTTTGTTCTGCAATCAGGTTGCTGCATACAAATATCATCTCCCCAAGAAATAATAACTTATCAGCGATTGGAAGAAATCTTGTTTCGAATTTTTCACTTATAGCTTCTCCAGTTGTCATATTAACCAAGCACCCCTGTTCAAGAATCATTTTAAGTATTCTCCTGTACATCGAGATATACAAATTATCAATTCCCTTTGGCAAAAAAGTTGTTGCCTCTTGAATTTTAGCTTTTTTACCTTGCTCATGCCTCCAGTGTCTAAATTCTGTAACTTGTTCGTGAAACCATAAAACTTGTTTGTAGAATGTATAAGATGTTTCTTTGGTGCAAATATTTTCAAATTCAATAATATAGTAATTCTGACAAAATAAAAGTATTTCGGTAATTATGGATTGAGTATAAGGTGCTATCCCGAATTTATTTATAATGAGATTTGACAAGGATTCCCTGAAACTTGCTTCTGCCGCCTTAGTTCCCTTGAGAACAATATATTTATCAACTATCGTAAATGTTTGCATATTAAAACTCTATTATGATTCCGATACCAGCGTTTTTGAACAGTGATATAATTTATTCAAAACCCGCTCACCAGCAAACCCCTGGCCGCCTTTTCGCTGCAATGCTGATATTTTGCATATGCCCTTGCGGCGCTGCTGCGGATATTTTCGGCAGGTTGTTTGCTGATATAAGTTTCCAGCGCATCATGTAAGGTATATGCTTCCGGGCTCATTAACCCGGTACTCCACACAAGGGGATTGGCTTTTGTTTGCTGTATAAAGGGCGAAAAATATTTTTTGCTGATGCAGGCCAGTATGATAGCTTCCCTCACTTTACCATCAGCATTTGCAAAAGATTCAGCCAGCCTGAAATCCATTAAGCCATCATGCCCTATGTAGGAGAGCAGTTTTGCATTTCCGTAAATACCAATCTTTTTTCCATTTACGTTCAATGTATCTTTCATTTGCCCTGCACAGCTTTTTAAAAAATCGATGGTGCAGTCTTTTATGTATTTGCCATTGTACGCATCGGCCACAAGGTATGTATTGGTAGTTTTGTTTTTAAAAACCAGCCGCTCCATCTTTATACTGTCGATGGCATATTGTTTCACCAATGTCCAGCTTTTGCTGTTTTTAAAAAATGACCGCACACCAAAGGCACAACCCCAATAGAGGTTATTGTCCGGGTCCTGCCCATTACCAATTTTTACCGGCACGGGTACAATGCCCTGGTATTTATTATCGCACAGCGCCACCAGCACATGAATGGTATTGATGGTGGAGTCGTAGCGTGTATTGTTTACTGCTGGCCCGGCTTGTGTTTTCTTATCGCCAGTGGTTTCTTTGTTGCCCGAACGGGTTTCGCATCCAAGTGAAATGAGGAGGATAAAGAAAAGGGAGCTTATTTTGTTCATGGGATGTAATATTTATTACTAAAGATGCGGCAGGGGTGTTTATCCATAAGGCTGTGAAATAGTATGCAAATTACGCTTCGCTGTAATTTTGCAACGGGCTGTTGCAAAATTGAAATAAAAAAGGAAAAGCATGTTTCAATACTTACTTTATTATCTCCATGCTGCCCTTTATCACCCCAATCTCCCCAGTGCTTTACCCAGCATACCCAGCATTTCATCAATCTCTTCTTTTTTGCAGGTACCTACGCTCAGGCGGTACCAACTGCTGCTGCGGGGCGCTCCAAATGCATAAAAAGGCACTACTGCTAATTTAGCTTCGTTCAGCAGGTAGTCGGTTACGTCGTTTTGTGTTTCAAGAATTTCATCATTGGCAGTGGTTTTGCCTGCCAGGTCAAACTGAACGGTAAGGTATATGGCGGCCTGTGGTGTAACGGCATCTACAGCATGACCAGCAGTTTTAAGCACCTGTATACCCGTGTAGATGCGCCTGAGGCGTTCGTCAATTTCTGCTTTAAAATGCACCATGTACTTGTCAATAGCATCGTGCTGCAGCAGGTAGCTGGCCACGGCCTTTTGCTCTGCCATAGGTGCCCAGGCACCTACATGGCTGTTAATTGCTTTCATTTTGCCAAGTACATGCGCCGGGCCCATTGCCCAGCCAACCCTTACACCAGTAGCAGCAAACACCTTGCTGATGCCGTCAATAAAAATGGTGTAGTCACGCATCAATGGCCGAAGCGTAACAGGGTTATAGTGTTCCGTATCGCCAAATGTGAGTGTCCAGTACATCTGGTCGTACATCATGTACAGTTTTTTGTCGTAATCGCCACGGTGTTCATTCTCCTCAATCACCATATCGCAGATGGCTTCCAGCTCTTCTTTTTTAAACACGGTACCAGTAGGGTTCAGCGGCGAACAAAGTGCCAGCAGCGTAGCTCCCTTTAAATGCGGCTTAATGTCTGCTGCCGTGGGCATAAAATTATTTTCCACCCTGGCTTCCACCATAACGTGTTCACCTTCTACAAAATGCACATAGTGATTGTTATTCCAGGAGGGGACAGCGTAAATTATCTTATCGTCTTTATCGGCCACGGCCCTGTACAATGAGTATATCAGCGGGCGGCCACCGGCTGCAATCAGTATTTCTGTGGCATCATATACCAAGCCTTCCCGCTTTTCAATAAAACCAGCTACAGCATTCCGCAGGTCTAATGTACCTTCAGCTGGAGGATAGCTGGTATTGTGTGCCCGGTAAGAGGCTATGATGCAGTCTTCCAGCTCCTGCGGTATGGGAAAAACAGCCGGGTCAAAATCACCAATGGTGTAATTGTAAATCTTTTCGCCCTGGCGTATTTTTTCTTTTATCTCGTTCCCCAGTCGTACTATTTCGCTGCCTATCAGGGTTTCTGCCAGTTGACTTAATTTACTGTTACTCATAAACGATGGTTGAAGCGGCAAAAATAGCCTTTAATAAGCGTATAAAAAAGTGGGGAAACTCCCGTATTTTTCAGGCTTTGCCGCCTGCAATAACAAACCCCGTTTTACAATTTTATTTTCATCAAAACAGTGAACCGCAACCGTTTACAAAATAGTCAGCCCTTCCATTTTATATTTTTCAAGCAGCACATCTCCCGGCTCCAGTTCCGTTACCAGGTAATCAATCTGTGTAAGTGGACAAACAACACCCCGCTGGCTTGTATTCAGTTTTTCGGATATGCCGAGTACTGCAGTTTTCCGGGATGCTTTTATCATGGCTTTTTTCAGCGGAATTATTTCCAGGTCGTTTTCTGTTAGCCCTTTTACTTCATCAATACCATTGCAGCCCATGATGCAGAGATCGAAAGACAATTCGCCCAGTTTAAAAAACACATCACCATCCATTACCACTTTTGATGAATGGGATATTTTACCGCCCAGCATAATCACTTCCAGGTTTTCGTGGTGCAGCAACTCTTCTGCAATGGTAATACTGATGGTGCAGAAGGTTGCGCTTAATGTATTGGGCAGCAACCTCACCATTTCCCTCACACTGGTGCCACCACCCACCAATATCAGCATATTGTCTTTTATAAGGCTGCAGGCCTTGGCTGCAATCAGTTTTTTCTTGTCAACAGCATATACCTGCTGCTTTTGATATATGCCCGAAAAAGAACGGGACAATGCCCCACCATGCACTTTTTCAACCCTTCCTTCTTCAGCAAGTTCATTCAGATCTCTCCGGATGGTATCTTCTGACACATTCAGCAGCAGGCTCAAATCGTTACTCAATACCCTGTTGTGCAGGTTTACCTGTTTTAGTATGAATGCGTGCCGTTCCTTTTTTAATGCGGGAATTTGTTTAAGGTTTTGCATTTACTTGCAGGTTTTTGTTAATTTTTACCAGTTAAAAGGGAAATTTATACTAAATTTAGAAATATTATCACTTTTTTACCAGGAAATCTGCATTTATTTGCGGCTTCTTGCTGCTTTGCACATTATTAATTTAAAAAAATTATCATGACCAGACGATTGCTTTTTAAAAGGAAGCTTAAAATTTTACAAGCTTTCTTACCAAAACTAGTTTGCTTTTTTGCACTGCTTTTACCACTATTGGCTGCTGCACAAAATGCAGTAACCATTAAAGGAAAAATAACGGATAATAAAGGGAATGGTATTCCAGGCATTTCCATCGGAGTAAAAAACACCAGTATTGGCACAGCTACCGATGCCGCAGGTAATTATGAGTTAACAGCCCTGCTTAAAAATGGCAGCTATTCATTGTCAATAAGTGGCGCTGGTTACAAATCACAGGAAAAAACCTTTACTGTAAACGGTACTGCGCCTGTGGAATTAAGTGCCACCATAGCGCAGGATGTGCTTGGGTTGGATGAAGTAGTGGTAACAGGAACCTCTGCAGGTACCACCCGTAAGCAACTGGGTAATTATGTGGGTACCGTAAAAGGCAGCCAGATTGCTAATTCGGCTACAGGTAATGCCCTTGCTGCTTTGCAGGGCAAGGTGGCCGGCGCACAAATCACCCAAAACAGTGGCGACCCTGCAGGTGGTATGTCAGTTAAACTGAGGGGTATCAGTACCATTGGAAGCGGAAGCGACCCCTTGTATATTGTAGATGGTGTAATCATTAACAACAGCACACCAAGGGTTACCAATGCCGATGGAAACTATGATGGTACCGGGGCAATTGGCCAGAACAGAATGGTGGATATTAACCCCAACGATATTGAAAGGATAGAAGTGCTGAACGGTGCTGCTGCTGCTGCTATTTATGGCAGCCGTGCCAATGCCGGTGTGGTGCAGATATTTACTAAAAGAGGCAGCACCGGTGCGCCACAAATCACTTTTACAACAAGACTAACTACCAGCAGCCTTCGCAAAAAATTGAAACTCAACTCTGCCCCCACTAAATTTGGCGGACCAACTGACGGACCCGGCGCCATTACACAGGATATTTTAACGCCTGCACTCACTACCACCACACCCGTTACCCGCTACGATTACCAGGATGATATTTTCAGAACGGGTATTGGTACGGATAACAGTATTTCCATAGCTGGTGGTAAGGATCGTACAAAGTATTACACTTCTATCAACTATTTTTACAACCAGGGTATTATAAAAAATACCGATAACAGCCGCTACAGCATCAAGGTAAATATTGACCAGGGTGTAAATAAATGGCTGGCCATCAACACAGGGCTTAACTATGTGTACAACAGTACCAATGAGAAACCCGATGGCAATACTTTTTACAGTCCGCTGAACACCATGACCATCCTCGGAAATTTTCATAAAATTAATAACCGGGATGCCAATGGCAACCTGCAGGCCGTGGGCGAAAGAGGAAGGATTAACCCCATCAGCGTTATTGATGACATCAAGCAGAAAAATGTTACCAGCCGCCTGATAAGCAACGTGGGTCTTAAGCTTTCTCCTTACAAAGGCCTTACGATTGATTACACGATGGGCATCGACAATATCTCACAAAACGGTAACACTTTTGTGCCGCCATATACCTATAATGCCAATCCTGCTTTTTGGGGTGGTGGTATTGCCATAGATGCTGCGCAAAATGGTTATGCCAGTGCGGCTTCCTACAAAAGTTTCTTCATCAATCATGATGTAAACGTTACGTACAATACCAAGCTCATAAGCAAACTGTTCAGCACCACACAATTGGGTTATTCTGAGCAATACGAAAAAGCCGATTACCTGCTGGCCCAAAGCCGTGGTATGGCCATTGGGGTGCAAACAGTAAATGGTGGCAGTACATTACTGCCCTCTGCCGACAGCCGCAGTGAGCAGAGCATCAGGGGCTATTTTATACAGCAAAACTTTAAATGGGACAATAAATTTTTTGTAACCGTTGCCGGCCGTATAGATGGCAGCAGTGTGTTTGACAAGAAAAACCGCAACCAGTTCTATCCAAAAGTAAGTGCTTCGTACAGCGTAAGCGATGCCAAATTTTTTGAGAACCTGCACATTGATAAAATTGTAAGCTCCTTTAAAGTGAGGGCAGCTTATGGTGAAAGCGGTAACCTGACCGGCATTGGTGCTTACGACAGGTTTAATACTTATGGTGCCAACTCTTACCTGGGCCGCAGCTCCCTCACTACATCGCTTACCAGGGCCAACGACAATATTGTACCTGAAAGACAGAAGGAATTTGAGTTTGGTACAGACGCATCTTTTTTAAACAACCGCATACAGTTAACGCTGAATGTGTATACAAAAAAAGTAGTTGACCTGATTGTTCCCAACCTTACCATTGCGCCAAGTACTGGCTTTGCCAATGAGCGCAAAAATGTAGGCTCTTTACAAAACAAAGGCATAGAAATATTGCTGAGCGGCACACCGGTTAAAACAGATAAGTTAACCTGGGGCATCAGCCTTAACTATGCTAAAAATACAAACAAAGTGCTTGACATCAGTGCACCATTAATCACATTTGCCAGCGGCACCGGTGCATTTTTTGCCCTGATACCCGGCTACGATGCACCCGTTTTTTACAGCACTTATTTTGCACGTGATGCTGCAGGTAACCAGTTGCTCAACCCGGCCGGTATACCTGTAATAGAAAGAGGTAATGCTGCTGGTGTACCACAAAGGGATCCTGCTACAGGTTTGCCTTTTACAACCGGCCCCAACAGCAATGTACTGCGTAAAGTACTGGGCAGCCCCAATCCGGATTATACAGCCACCATTATCAATACAGTTACTTACAAAAATTTCACCTTTGGTTTCCAGATAGACAAGGTGAAGGGCAACGAGGTTTTCAACGCCGATTTCAGAACACGCCAGGGTGTGGGTAATGGCAGCGAATTTGCAGAAAAGGAACACAACGGCCAGATACCAAGGGGTTATATCGCAGGTATTTATGCCATTGAAGAGTGGAGGATAGATGATGGTTCGTTTACGAAATTAAGAGAACTTTCATTGAGTTACGATTTTGGTAAAGTTGGAAAAGTATTCAGCGGCCTTACGGTTTCATTTGCCGGGCGCAACCTGTACAGTTGGGATAAATACAAGGGATACGATCCTGAAACCAATGCAACAGGGCAAAGCAGTTTGCTGCGTGGTATTGACTTTGGTAATGTACCTATTCCACGTACTTTTCAGTTAGGTGTAACCGCTAAGTTTTAATTTTTAACAACCAATAATTACAGATAATGAAACATATAATTAAAATAATTCCGGTCGCATTAGTGGTTTTTCTTGCTTCCTGCAAGCAGGATTATGTAAACCCCAATGCCAGCACCGAAACGGATGTGTACGGTTCCATCAGGGGGCTTAATGGTGTAGCCACAGGGCTGCAGCGTGTATATTCAGATGGCAGGCAAAGCCCGCTGTACAATACCGTTACCTGCGCTGGTGCGCTTTGCAACGAGTACCGGTTAATGAATACTGGTAACGTAGATGAAGCAGCGCTTTTTGCAGGCGGCGGCTCGGTAGATGCCACCAATGGCATTGTAAACAACCTCTGGATTTATGATAACAAGATTATTTATGAAGCAGATAAACTGATTGCTGCTGCAAATGGCCTTGGCGACAAAAACTACGCTAGCGGCCTGATTGCCTATGCCAGTATTTTTAAAGCTATGGCAATTGGTACCATGGCAACTTTCTGGGAAAATGTTCCGGCAACATCGGGTACCACCACATCGCCCGCAGCTTTTCAAACAAGAACTGCTGCTTATACCCGTGCGGTACAGGTGCTTACGGCTGCGCAAGCAGCCATTGCGGCTAATCCTATCAGTGCATCTTTTGCCGGTAATGTGCCCGCAGGCATTGATATACCCAATACTTTAAATGCGTTGAAGGCCCGATACAGTCTTTTTGCAGGTGATTATACCGGAGCTTTGGCTGCTGCCGGTGCGGTTAATTTGTCATCAAAATCGGAGCTGAGGTTTGATGCCATTAATACCAACCCTATATTTACAGTGTGTACTGCCACCAACAATGTATACCAGGTGTTAGATAGTACACTCGGTTTACTTGGCAGCCTGCAACCAGAACTGGCAGATAAAAGGGTGCTTTTTCATTCTTCTATTAATGCTGCTGTAGCACCACGTTACCGCATCAATGGTTTTTATGCTGCCAATACCACCAGTGTACCAGTGTACCTACCGGGGGAAATGACCCTGATAAAAGCAGAGTGTTACCTGCGCCAGGCATCACCCAATACGGCTGCTGCCAAAACAGAGCTGGATGCCATTTTAACCAAAACTCCGGCAGCTGATGCATGGGGTGTAGGGGCACAGTTACCCGCTTATGCCGGACCCACAACAGTAGCCGACCTGCTTGACCAGGTGTACCGCAACCGCTGTATTGAACTGTATATGACCGGGTTGAAATTAGAAGACAACCGCAGGTTTGGCCGTGCAGTTGCAGAGCGCAAACGCAGCTTTTTCCCTTATCCTTTCCGGGAGAGGGATAATAACCCCAACACCCCTCCGAACCCCGCTTTTTAATTTTTTTTTAGTTTATATAGCCAACCGCATCAGGAAACTGGTGCGGTTTTTTTGTGTGATAGCGTCAGCGAAAAAAATGCCTTTTTACTGCTATTTCACAAATTTCCTTTACTCCAGAAAATCAATCAGGAATTGTGTATATTCATCCAGTCATATAAAGTCACTGAATGACCATGAATAAAAACGAGATTAACAGCCTGCACAAAAAAGCAGAGAAAGAAAGGCTAAGGCAGGCTGCCGTTGCTGCTGCTGAAAATAAAGGAAAAAATGTCCGCCAGTTTATTCCACTGGCTGCTGAGAGCAAAAAAATATTTTACAAGATATACCCATACAGACCCAATATGTTATTATGGATAATGCTGCCGCTCTTTGCTGCTGTTACAGGGTGCGTAATGCTTGTAATCGACCGAAAGGCTTATCAATCGCTCCTTCCTTATACCATAGTGGCAACCTGCCTGCCGGTTATTGTTTATTTAATTACCATCTTACGTATTGAACTGGAATACCCGGGCTATAAAAATTGGCTCAATCGCATTGGCTTTACCGTAAATGGCTGGGATCATCTTGGTCGATCAGAAAAATTTCTTGGTTCCAACTATTGGGATGATATGCTGCAGGTAGAGATTGTTTTGATAAATATGACTGATGATGCGGCTTTAAAACTTTCAGCAGATGCGTTGTTTTTATTTACTGTTGCAGCCAATAAAACATTTTATACTGCCGAACAGGCACAAGCCGGGCTGGCTGGCGATATCCGGAAAAAATGGAAAACTGCAACCAGCCTTTGTGCAGCAGGGAGTGCCAATTTAGCTGTAATGGGTAAACTGTATCATTTCATAAACATAATACTGTCCGGCATTCATAAGCAGCAGCAAAATATAAAAGCCGTAAATCTTACATTCAGCAATAACCTTTACGAAATAACTCCGGAAAGAACCTCAGATTAAAAATGTGTTTTCCTTTTGCTCATTTCTCAATTTATACATCAACATAAAACCTGCATTTCAAAACGCAAATGGTTGTTGTTTAAAATCAAACTCAGGAATTTTTTTTAAACTCATATCTTTAAAAATAAATATGCGTATCAGATACAGCCTTCTTCCTATAGACGCAAAATGTTACGCATCTTTATCAGGATTAACCTGATAACGTTTCAGTCACAGCAAGACCGTAGCGTCAGCGCAGATTTTGTAGCCAACTGCAAAATCTGGGTTATAAGTTCTTGATATGCTTATAATAAGAAAATCGCATATGTATTAAAAAGGCAATAAAATTATAAATTTACCGTTGCTTTGTAATTCATTATCAACTGTTTAAATGCTTAAAATACAGGTGCCTTTACAATGATCAAATTATTTCACCGCATCAGGCTCAATGGATGTGACCGGCTTCAGCCAAATACTACCATAAGACAGGTAGTTTACCTTAACCTGATATGGCTGTTTTCTTATCTGACCATAGTGCTGAACAATATAGCCGCAGTTTTTATTTACCCAGGGCATTCTTCTTTTATTATTATTTCATCACTGGTGTCACAGGCTTTTTTGTGGATTATTTTTTTTATGATCCGCAATAACAAAGCTTACATTGCCCGCACACTTTTTTTAGCAATCATTTATTTAACAATAGCATGGTTCGATTTTTTTTACGGAAGATATGCTTACACTGTTCTGTTTTATTTTGCTTTTTTGCCAAGTGCCTTTAATATTTTTTCTCTAAAAGAAAACCGGCTTTCTGTTATATCTTTTATAATGGCACCACTTTTACTGATACTCCTCTCTGAACTGTACGGATATGAGAATTTCAGCACCCTCAGTTGGGCCGGTACAATATCAGCCCGGATGCGCATCGTTAATATTTCCATCAGCTTTATGCTATTTGCCCTGTATGCGGCTTATATGATTCTTAATTCGGGATACAAGCAAAAAAAATTAATAACACAAAGTACAAGTTTACAAACTACCCTGGATAATGCCGTTGGTGCCATCTGGAGCATTGATGCAAACTATAACCTGATTACTCTTAACAAGTTATTTGCTGAATTTGCAATGAGGGAAATGGGAGTGGCTGAGCTTAAGGCTGATACAAATTTAAAGCCGTTGATTTCCTCTGCACCTGTACCGGACCATGTAAAGGGGCATTATATAAGGGTACTCAGCGGAGAATCCCTGTTTGAAAATTTTTCCTTTAAAAACAGGGAGTATGAGCTAAAGGCTACCCCTATACTTGACGAAAAAGACAATACAATAATAGGTGCTACATTTACATGCAGGGATATTACCTCCAGAGTTGCTTCTGAACACTTACTGTTACAGGCAAAGCAAAAAGCTGAAGAGGCCTCATTTGCAAAAGAACGTTTTTTAAGCAATATGAGCCACGAATTGCGTACACCCCTTAACGGTATTATTGGTGTTACAAATATACTGCTCGATGAAAAATACCTGGACGGGCAGGAAAAGCATTTTGAAACCCTAAAAAACCTGTCTGAATTTACCCTGGGAGTAGTAAATAACATCCTTGACCTGAGTAAAATAGATGCAGAAAAAACAGTGCTCAACAACGGCAGGTTCAACCTTATTTTATTTATAAAAAAGCTTGACTCAATTTTTAAAAATACTGCCAACTTAAAAAAGATTGATTTTGCGGTTGAAGTAACTGGTGATGCAGATGTTTTTTTAACAGGTGATGAAATAAGGTTAAGCCAGGTTTTAATAAATTTAATTGGCAACTCAATAAAATTTACCGAAAAGGGCTTTACAAAACTAATAGTTTCCATTAGTGACAGCGATGAAAAGAGCGGGTATGTTAACCTTCGTTTTTCAGTTACCGACAGCGGAATCGGTATCCATAAAAAACACCAGGAAAAAATATTTGAAAGTTTTATGCAGGCCGATGTAAATACCACACGCAGATTTGGCGGTTCAGGTTTGGGGATAACCATTTCCGATAAAATTCTGCAATTGATGCAGTCAAAGCTGCATGTAGAAAGTGAGTTGGGGAAAGGCTCAGTATTCTGGTTTGACCTGCAGTTAAAAAAATCTTCTTTTGTACCTAAAAATAAAATTGAATTTAAAAAATCAGGCAATTACGCATTACCCGGTTTACGCATCTTACTGGCAGAAGATAATAAGATTAACCAGATGATTGCCAAACGTTTTTTAGAAAGATGGGGCGCAAAAGTAACTGTGGCAGATAATGGCAAAGAGGCATTGAATGCAGCAAATGCAGATAAGTATGATATTATTCTTATGGATCTGGACATGCCGGTGATGGATGGCTACGAGGCCACTGCCTTAATAAAAGAAGATTATCCCGGCATCCCCATATTAGCACTTACCGCAGCATCGTTTGACGATATGCAGGTGTATCTTGTAAAAAAAGGGTTTGTTGACGTGGTTCAAAAACCTTTTATGCCTGACGAACTGTACAAAAAAATAAGTTCCATTTTAAGTATTGTATAATCGCCTTTACTGTTGGTTTTGGTTGTTGACTCTTTAGTGTGCTTATTACCCGGGGCTTTACTCTGTATACCTGCGGTATACTGTGGTGCTGTATACCTTACAGCCGGGCTGATACAACCTGCAAACAACAAATGAGTGCAGCAAGACAGAAAATGCTTATTGAATTTTTCGTTCAGGTGGTGCAGGTACAAACGAAGGATAAAAATAAAAAGAAGCTGCTCAAAAGTTAACAGCCAGTTAAAACCGGCTGCAATTGTTGCGGCTTACAATTTTTTTTACTGATATTTACGCTTACGAAAAAGTACACTGGTGTATACTCAACTAAAATAAAACTAATGACACAAAAACCATCCGCCGCCTTTGTGGGAGCTTCCTGGGTAGCCCTTGCAGCTGGCATGATTGCTTTTAATATCGGGCTTTTTAATGCCCAAATGCAGCTAAACGAAAAAGGTTATTACTTTACCGTATTGATGTTTGGCCTGTTTGCAGCCATATCGCTCCAAAAAACAGTAAGAGACCAGCTTGAGGGTATTGCCGTTACCACCATTTACTATGGCCTATGCTGGTTTTGTACCATACTGGCGGTGCTGCTTCTTGTAATCGGTTTGTGGAACGCCACATTAACGCTCAGCGAAAAGGGTTTTTATGGTATGTCGTTTATGCTTGCCATGTTTGCAGCCGTAGCCGTACAAAAAAATATCAGGGACAGTAAAAAGGCAGAACCAAAGGAATAACCTTTTGCATCTGCATCAACAGTCATTACACCACGACAACCTTGTGCAATCGACACGTTTTGAGCCTTTCTCACATCATACATAAGATAGTCTTCAGCAGAGATTCGATTCCAAGCTTTCATGGTATTTGTCAGACTAATCACACCAATAGAAGTCACAATACTGGTTAGTGCCAGTACAATTAGTAACTCTAATAGCGAGAACGCTTCCATGTTTTTAATTTCCTTTCGCATATAAATCCCACCATCCCAGTCTTTATAGTCGACTATTATCAAAAGTTACTTTAGCATTTGTGCGATTAAAG
>JANMDL010000949.1:0-1648 GCA_031376295.1 Chitinophagales bacterium | reverse complement strand
GATACAGCAAAATGCCCTGTATATTTTTCTCAACGACTGGAGCAGGATCAGCGAAATAAAACTGCATTTAAAGGGAACAACCTTTCAGCTTAAAGTATGGGAAACATTATTGAAGATACCCGCCGGTGGGCTTTCCACTTATTCCGGCATAGCCACACACATCAGCAACCCCGGCGCATCAAGGGCAGTTGGCTCGGCCATTGCCAGTAATCCTGTAGCTTTTCTTATACCCTGCCACCGGGTAATACAATCCTCCGGCATTTTTGGCCAGTACCATTGGGGCAGTACCCGCAAAGCTGCCATGATAGGATGGGAATCGGCAAGGCTGGGGGAAGCGGTATAGTCAGCAAGTATCGGGTTGTGGCAACTGCTGCCATGCGCCAACTTTGCCCTGTAAAATTTATTTACAATGAAAACGTTTATGTTGATTCACGGCTCCTGGCACAGCGCCTGGAACTGGCACAGGGTAATGCCATTACTTGAGCAAAAAGGTTACAGGGCCATCGCTGTTGATCTGCCCGGTATGGGAAGAGACAAAACACCCATCAGCGAAGTGCGGTTCAAAACAACTGTAGAAAAAATCTGCAGCCTGATAGATACTATTAAAGGCAAAGTGATACTGGTGGGACACAGTAAAAACGGCATTATCATTTCGCAGGCGGCTGAATACAGGCCCGGTAAAATTGAAAAATTGGTTTACCTGGCAGCCTATCTCATCCCCAATGGTAAAACGCAAAGAGAATACTCTGTACAGGATACAGAAGGGGTATTAAAGCCTTATGTAACCTTTCATCGGGAGCTGAATGCAAGCACTTTGCAGCCTGAAATTTATAAAGAAGGATTGTATGCTGACTGTGATGATAACATTACTGAACTGGCTAAATTGCTATTGAGTCACGAGCCGGTGGAATCGGGTATGGTGCCATTGCAACTAACGGATGAAAATTATGGCAGTGTACCCCGTGTGTATATTGAATGTACAGCAGACAGGGCAGTTACACCTTTTATCCAGCGGAAAATGTACACAGAAATGCCCTGCGAAAAAGTGTACAGCATGCACACCAGCCATTCGCCTTTTTTCAGCCAGCCGAAGGAGCTGGCAGACATTTTGTGTGGTGTATAGCTGTAAGCAGTTTGATTGATTATGATACCCTGCTGCATAAACAGTCTTTTTTTGTATAAAGTGAAGCAGTTGTGTGTTATCTTTATCATACAGCCATACAGTAGCTGATAAATATAGAAACGAATGAAATTGGCGGCTTTCTTTTTTGTATGTATGATTATGCTTGCGGGGTGCAAAGAAGAGGCAATAGTACCCGCCAAAGACCGCACCACATTACTTACAGAATCTCCCTGGCGGCTTGTAGCCGAGTTTCAACGCATTGGTGCATTACCGGCATGGGGCGCCAATTCCTATTTTCCATCAGCTTGCGAAGCAGATAACCTTTACCATTTTACCAAAACTGTCAATGGAGGGTTTTACCATATAACCGAAGGTCCTTCAAAATGTGTAGCTGCGCATCCTGACACCCTCTACTCAGCACAATGGACTTTTATGCAAACAAACAATGTCCTTATCGGTTCGGTATTGCACCTGATAGAGCGGCTGGACGATAATAACCTGGTGCTGGTATTTCCCCGCAGGCTG
>JANMDL010000933.1:0-5634 GCA_031376295.1 Chitinophagales bacterium | reverse complement strand
GATGGGTGAAGTGGAGTCTCCGCAGATATGCGGTACCACTGGTGAGGGCCGCCGTATGGAGGCAGTCATGATCAATGTGTTTCCACAAACAGTTACAATTGGGGCACAATCTTTTCAGTTGAGGGTATTTTACCGCTCTCATCTGCAAGGCTTCGGCTGGGCAGGCTGGGTAGGCAATGGTGCTGTAAGTGGTACCACCGGCCAAAACCGCAGACTGGAAGCATTACAGGTAAGAGTATACCTCGTCAGGTAAAATCAGCTATTTGTATTTCACAAAATATTTTCAACAAGCATGTGCAGATAAAAGGCTCCCTCTACGGGAGCTTTTTAGTAATATTGCGACTATAAGTTAGTTTTGTTTGAATTGTTAATCAATAACTGTATGTTTTTTGGCGTTTGTAAATCATTTTGTATGAGTAAAAGTGTTTGTTCTGTATTGTTGCTTTCATTGTTTGTTACGGCAGGGGCACAGCCAAAATTGTTTACCATGGAGGATGCGATGGTAAAGGCCAGAACTGCTTTAGCCCCTGAAAACCTGCGGCAATTACAGTTTGTGCAGGGTACTGCTGATTACATATATGCTAAAAATGAGGGTAATGCAGCAGTATGGATGCGGGGCAATTTTAAAGCGGCAGCACCTGCGGTTTACCTGCCGCTTACAAAATTAAATACATTGCTTAAGGGAGAAAAACTTGATACACTCACAAATCTTCCCCAGCTTCAATGGTGCGGTGCAGCACAGAGTTATTTTGTGCAGAAGAATATGTTCATCCTGCTTAACCATACAAATACCGCAGCACCCTTGCTGCTGGTTAAAGACATAAATGTAATGCAGGGTATTCTGGAATACAATCCCGGCTTTTCACATTTTGCTTACCTGAAAGATAATAACCTGTTTGTGTCTGATTTTAAAAATGCCATACAGGTTACTGCAGATGGCAGTAGTAATATCGTATATGCGCAATCGGTACACAGGGATGAATTTGGCATCAGCAAAGGAACATTTTGGAGCAACAGTGGTACACAGCTCGCCTTTTACCGTATGGACCAGTCAATGGTAACTGATTACCCGGTAATTGACTGGACAACACGTCCTGCGAAAAATGAAAATATTAAATACCCAATGGCAGGAGATAAAAGCCATCAGGTAACATTGGCTATTTACAATGTACTCACACAAAAAACTGTATACCTTAAAACTGGGGAACCTGCAGAACAATACCTTACGAATATTGCCTGGAGCCCCGATGACAAATACGTATTTATTGCAATTATTAACCGGCAGCAGAATCTGATGAAACTGAACCAGTATGATGCCGCTACCGGCGATTTTGTAAAAACATTGTTTGAAGAAAAAGATGATAAATACACTGAGCCGCTGAACCCTATGCTCTTTGTGAAAAATAATCCAGGCCAGTTTATTTGGCAGAGCAACAGGAACGGCTGGAATCACCTCTATATTTATGATTTAAAAGGTGCAATGTTACAGCAACTTACTTCTGGCAACTGGGAAGTGCTTGATGTAAAGGGGTTTGATGCCAAAGGGCAGAAATTATTTTACACAGCCACTGCTGTAAGCCCCGTTACAAAAAACCTGTACAGCTTAGATGTAAAAACCGGCATTTCTACGCTGCTTTCTCCGGGTACAGGTACACATGATGTACAGGTAAGCGACGATGGCAGTACACTGCTGGACATCATGAGCAGCACCACTACACCAAGGGTGATATATGTAACAGATGCAAAAACAAAAAAGCAGAAAAATCTCCTTACTGCAGCAAATCCCCTGAAAGATTATGCGCTTTCTGACGCAGAAATTTTCACTATCAAAAACGAGTCGGGCGACGACCTATATTGCCGCCTGTACAAGCCCGTTGGAATGGAACCTGGCAAAAAATACCCGGTTGTTGTTTATTGGTATGGTGGCCCTCATGCGCAATTGATTGCCAATAGCTGGAATGCCGGTGCCACCGATTTATGGTTTCAGTATATGGCGCAGCATGGATATATGGTGTTTACAGTGGATACAAGGGGAAGTGATAACCGGGGCAAAGCTTTTGAGCAGACCATTTTCCGCAATGCAGGCGATGCGCAAATGAAGGACCTTATGGCAGGAGTTAATTTTCTGAAAGCACAAGGTTTTGCAGATGAAACAAAGATGGGCCTCTTCGGTTGGAGTTATGGTGGTTTCCTCACAACCAATTTTATGCTTACTTATCCCGGTGTGTTTAAAGCAGCCGTAGCCGGCGGACCAGTAATTGACTGGAAGTATTACGAGATAATGTACACCGAACGCTATATGGATACACCGCAGGAAAATCCGGCAGGTTACTCAGCTACCGATCTTACAAAAAAAGTGGATAAGCTTAAAGGCAGGCTGCTGCTGATACATGGCCTGCAGGACCCCGTGGTGGTGCAGCAGCACAGTATTAATTTTGTAAATGCTTGTATTGATAAAGGCGTGCAGGTTGATTACATGATTTACCCGGGGCAGGAACACAACATGCGTGGTAAGAGCAGGGTGCACCTGTACCAGAAAGTAACTGATTATTTTGCTGATAATTTATAAATGCAGGTATGGGTACTATTGAATTAGATAAATACAGTAAACAGCTTTATATCCATTCAAATATTCTGCTGTATGGCAGCATGGCCACGCAGGAACTGACAGACCAGTGCAGGGAAGAGATTGAAACGATGTGGAACGAGCCAAAAGCCATTGTTAGAATTGCCGGGGAGGTATACACGGCAGTTTTTGTGATAAACGGATACCTGTTTCAGCATCTGCGCAAAGAGGATATTTTTGAGAACCGCAATCCCAAAAACAACTATTTCAGGGTAGAGGAGTTTGCAAGGGGAAATATTTCTTTTGCAGATGGATTGGGGTGCAATTCGGGGTATTTTAAGCTGGAGAACCTGTACAAAGGCTCTACTACTGCGGCTCATGAGTACGGGCATACGCTGGGGCTCGACCACCCGCATGATATGGATCTGCGTGGTAAAGGCGTGCCGGGCATCATGTATCCACGGGGTACATTGGTTGATCCGCAGTACCAGTACGATCCGTTAAAACCTGCGGGTGTACAGGGCGGCTTTATGCGCCCAATATATCGTAAGGTAAAGCAACAGGATATTGACAACCTTGGCTTGGGAGGGTATAATTACGGGCGGGCAGGTATATTGATCCTGGGAGGTTATTCAGCCGTTTATCACCAGCCGCATACGTCCAACGAAGTTTAATTATAACGGGAGCTGATTATTACTTATTTTTAAACAATATATTTTTCACTAATCATAACCTTTTGTGGCAACAATCTTATCAATTAAAAACATAGCAAAAAATTACGGAAACGTAAGGGCGCTCAATGGCGTTAGCTTTGATGTACCCTCCGGAACTGTATTTGGCATACTGGGCCCTAACGGAAGCGGTAAAACCACCCTGCTGGGAATTGTAATGGACATACTACGGCCAACCAGCGGCACGTACGAACTGCTGGGTACTGTACCAGACGGGCAGCAACGGAAACTGATAGGCACACTGCTGGAAACGCCCAATTTTTATCACTACCTCACTGCTGTACAAAACCTTAAAATTGCAGCAGCCATAAAGGGGCGTGGCATGGATGATATTGACCGGGTGCTTGAATTGGTAAGCCTTACGCAGCGTAAAGATTCCCGTTTCAGTACCTACTCACTGGGTATGAAGCAGCGGCTGGCAATTGCTTCCTGCCTGCTGGGCGATCCGGATGTGCTGGTTTTTGATGAACCTACTAATGGCCTCGACCCCGTGGGTATTGCCGAAATAAGAGAGCTGATAAAAAAGCTGAACCAGATGGGCAAAACAATCATCATGGCAAGCCACCTGCTGGATGAGGTAGAAAAAGTGTGTACCCATGTAGCTATCCTGAAAAAAGGGAACCTGCTGGTGCAGGGCAATGTAAATGAAATAATGGCCAATGAAGATATTGTGGAGCTGGGCGCAGCAGACCTGCAGCAATTGGCCAAAGTGGTGAGTAATATGCCGGGCAGCAGCAGTATGAAACTTGAAGACAATATCTGCCGGATTTTTTACCCGGTTGGTACTGCAAATCTTGAGGCAATCAACAGGCATTGTTTTGAAAGCGGTGTTGTACTCAATTACCTGCAGATTAAAAAGAAAAGCCTTGAATCAAAATTCTTTGAACTGACCAACTAATTAAAACTGTTATGATACAATTATTGAAAATAGAGTGGCTTAAAATAAAGAACTACACAGCATTTATCATCATTTCGTCTTTTTTTGCATTGGGAATTATATCGGTAAATTATATTGTGTACACCTTTAAAAAAAATGTGATTGATGTGTCAGACCCCACCGGTTTGCTTTCTTCCAGCAGCCCCTTTGCTTATCCCAATGTATGGCAAACGGTGTCTTACTACAGTGGCTGGCTGCTGCTGCTACCGGGTATGCTGCTGCTGATATTAGTAACCAACGAGTTTACATACCGCACACACCGGCAGAACATCATTGATGGATGGAACAGGATGCAGTTTACCCATGTAAAAATAATGCTGGGAATAATTACAGCTTTTGTTTCCACTTTGCTGGTAATATTAACAGTGTTTATTTTCGGGGCAGTAACCGGTAAACCATTTTCTTTTACCGGCGTAGAAAATATCGCCTATTTCTTTTTGAAGGCAGTGTCATACAATTTTGTAGCTGTACTGCTTGGGGTTTTGATACGGCGCACAGGCTTTGCCATTGCTGTGTATTTTATTTATACTGTACTCGAAAACGGGATAGCATTGCTGCTGTATGCCTGGGCTTTTGATTTAAAAGAAAAAGGCCGTGGCGATTTTGGAAATATGGGGAATTACCTGCCAATGAATTCATCCGACGGCTTATTGTACTCACCGCTGGATTCTATTTCCGGCCTTGCCAGCAAGGTGTTGCCATCAGATTTTACCTGGCTTGTATTGTCATTGGCCATTGCTTACCTGGGTTTGTTTTACTGGTGGACCCGCAGGCGAATGGTTAAATCAGACCTGTAGAGCATAAATTTAACATACGTTTACCCGCTTTTGGCGGGTTTTTTGTGTACATAAATGAAAATAATTGCAGTGACTTGTAACATCCGGTTTGTAAAAACGTATTAAGAATAGTTGTTCAGCAATTATTTTTTTTACAATAAATGAATACAGATTTATTAACGGGATTTTAAAAATAAAATTTACAGGTATGAAAAAATTTTTTTTTGCATTTGCAGCCATACTTGGTGTGGCAGGTATAAACGCCCAGGTTAATGATGGCAACGGGGGCAACGTTTTAAGCAGGGAAGTGAGTGTTGGTGATTTTTCGGCAATAGACCTTAGCGGGGTGATGAACGTTTACCTGAGCAAGGGTGATAAAGTGGCAGTAAGGGTGGAAGCCGATGAAAAAGTACAGGATAAAATTATGGTGGAAACAACCGGTAATACCCTGTTTGTGAAAACAAAAAAGGGCAATATCAGCAATGTGAAGAAAATGAATGTGTACATAACCTTTGTGAGCCTCAATGAAATTAACAATAAGCTGGTAGGTAACCTGAAAGGCAATGACATTATCAGCCAGGAAAATTTACGCTATAAATCATCAGCAGTAGGTAATGCAAACCT
>JANMDL010000892.1:0-2572 GCA_031376295.1 Chitinophagales bacterium | reverse complement strand
ATTTCTACCACGACCTGGACGATAACAGTAAGTTTAAAGCACAAAAAGATGCCGTTGCCATTAACCGCAAATACGGTACTACATTCAGCCTTACATTCGGTTACAACATTAAATAAAATCTTTAAAAAAATAAATCAAACAAGGGAAATGAAAAAGTTTTTAATCATTGCTTTAGCTGCAGCCACGGTTGCAATCAGTTGCCGAAAAATTGAAGTGGATGGCGATGGTGGTACAGTAATTGTGCCAACACCAACACCAACCGGCGGACAAACAATTACATTAACAGGAAAGATAAGTACTGATACTGTACTGAAGGCAATCAACACCTATATATTGAAGGGGCTTGTTTACATGACCAATAATGCCACCATGACGGTTGAAGCAGGTACTGTAATAAAAGGACAATTTACCGATCCTGTTGGCGGATTAATTATTACCCGTGGTGCAAAATTAAAAGCACAGGGTACAGTAGATAAGCCAATTGTATTTACATCAAACTCAGCCAGTCCCCGCAGTGGAGATTGGGCAGGCATTGTACTTTTAGGTAAAGCGCCCACTAATGCCAGTTTTAATGGAACAGCAGGTGTTGGCGAAATTGAAGGCGGTGTAAATGATGCCACTGGTAATGGTTTGTACGGTGGTACTGATGCCAATGATAATTCAGGCATATTAAGTTATGTACGCATTGAGTATGCCGGCTTTGCCTTTTTACCCGATAAAGAAATCAACAGCCTTACAATGGGCGGAGTAGGAGCAGGTACGCAAATAGACCACATTCAGGTAAGCTATGCAAAAGATGACGCTTACGAGTGGTTTGGCGGCACGGTTAACTGTAAATACCTTATTGCCTACAAAACACAGGATGATGATTTTGATACAGATAACGGCTTCAGTGGTAAAGTACAGTTTGGGCTTGTAATAAGAGATTCAGGCATTGCAGATATTTCTAAATCAGAAGCGTTTGAAAGCGACAATGATGCCAATGGTACCACCACATCACCAGTAACTGCTGCTGTATTCAGTAATATTACCGCAGTAGGCCCCAAAGCCACATTGAGCAATAACGGCAGCAGTTTGTTCCTCGCTGGCGCACATATCCGCAGAAACACTACGGAGTCTATTTTCAACTCCGTTTTTCTGGGCTGGCCCATCGGTATTTTGATAGATGGCAGCAAGGGAAGGCCTACTGATTTGAATATTAACGACAGCACCCTGCGCATCAGAAACAGCATCATTGCAGGCTGCCCTGTACCCATCAGCTATGCTGCCAGTGCTACAGTACCAACTGGCGCTACCACAGCATCCATCCAGGCATGGTTTACCAATCCATTCTTTGGCAATACCATTCTTGCTACCAACGACGATGCAAGGTTTGTAAATCCATTTAACTACGGGTTTCCCGATTATGGTCCTTTTGGAACTTCACCAGCAGTATCAGGTGCCAGCTTTACTGATTCAAAGCTCTCCTCTGGTTTTACTGTGGTAACTTTCCGTGGCGCAATAGCTCCATCTGGCCCCGATGCTACATGGCACAAGGGCTGGACAAAATTTTAATTAACTAAAGTTCTGATAAAAAGTTCTGATAAGTAATACCAAAGCAGCTGTAAAGGGCTGCTTTTGGTATTTTAACGACAGTTTTATTCCATAACATTCAGATAACGTTCACATAACGTTGCAGTAACTATTGCGTAACATGGCTGTTGCATATTTGCAACCTGTTAAAGCAGCAATCGTTTTTGAAACATAAAGATTTTCCTTAAGCAAAAGCAAATTTCTCATGCTTATACCACCCGGTAGTCTTGCCAGGGTGGTCTTTTTTTGTGCAGTATGCCATCCGGTTCATATATTTGAACAAATAAAAATGCAATGAAGAGAACAGCATGGTTACTTGCCGTTATCGTTTTATTTTCCTGCAACAATACAAATACCGCCTTTATCCAAAAAGTAAAAGATGCCGACAGTATTGCAATAAATTATTACAAGGGCGATGGCAGCATGGATACTGTTGCAGCAGTAAAAATTGTAAAAGATAAACAGCAGATAGAAAAATTTACCAGATTCATCGCCTCAGCAGGCACAGAAAATTTTAAATGCGGTTATGATGGGTCACTGCATTATTTTAAAAAAGGGATGGTATTGCAGGATGTTGATTTCCGGATGAATGATGTGCAATGCATGCACTTTTCGTTTATGCTAAATGGAGAATTATTTGCTACTACCTTAAAGGCCGAAGCAAAGCAATTGCTTGAGTTGGTGAGGAAGTGAGACTGCAGTTCAAAGTTATAAAGTTCAAAGTTGTCAGCCCTGCTGCAGGGTAAAGCCAAAAGTGCTGCCCACATCGGGCTTGCTGCGTACATGAATGGTTTGATTATGTGCTTCCACAATATGTTTGCAAATGGAGAGCCCCAGGCCACTGCCGCCTATTTTACGGTTACGGGCAAGGTCGGTACGGTAAAAACGTTCAAAAATGCGCAGCAGGTGTTCTTCGCCGATGCCGGATCCGTCATCGCTTATTTCCACCAGTATCCTTTCGCCATCCACTTTGTAAAAACTTGCTTCAATAATACCAGAT
>JANMDL010000850.1:0-11004 GCA_031376295.1 Chitinophagales bacterium | reverse complement strand
GATATTGACTGGAACAGCAAGTGGCCTGCCATCAATAAAACTATTGACGACAGTGGTTTCAGGGATTTTGGATGGGTATTTGGGATGATGGCATTTAAAGGAATATGGGCCAGCCTTGCGGGGCCGGTACCCAGCTACGATATGCAGCGGATACTAAGTACCAAAAGCCCACGGGAAGCGGCAAAAATGAATGCCTTTACCATGGTGGTACTGTATTTTCCTTTGTATTTACTGGTGGCAGGCATACTGGTACTCAGCATTCATTATTTTTCTATTGAGCAGATGACGGCAGCCGGCAAACCCAACCTGGAAGCCTTGCTGGGCATGGTGATTACAGAGTTGCCCACCGGCATCAAGGGCCTGATAATGGCCGGTATGCTGGCAGCTTTTATGAGTACCTTCAGTGCGGTGGTAAACAGTGGCCCGGCGTATATTGTTAACGACATTTATAAAAAATATTTCAACCCCACAGCCACGCAAAAAAAATACATACGGGTAAGCTATATATCCTGTGCAGCCATTGTAATAGTGGGCCTGTTGATAGGCTTGGGCATCAATAATATCAGTACCATGTTCGATTTGATTACGGGCGGATTGTATGCCGGCTTTGTGGTGCCCAATGTGCTTAAATGGGTATGGTGGCGGCTGAATGGCTGGGGCTATTTTGCCGGGATGGTTACGGGCATCGTGGTGTCGCTGCTGGCCATTCTTTTCTGGAAGTCGGGGCATATTGTGCTGAGCTTCCCCATCAATATGGCGGCTTCGCTGGCAGCAGCCGTAATTGTAAGTTATGCCACCAAAAAGCAGGACGAGACCGACCTGCAGCATTTTTACACCACCACCAATCCCTGGGGCTTTTGGAAGCCGGTAAAAGCACTGGCGCTGAAAATAAATCCCGCCTTTTTGCCCAATAAAAATTTTGCGGTTGATACCTTTAATGTGCTGATTGGCATTGTGTGGCAGATGAGCATGATCATTATGCCGGTGTACATCGTTATTAAAGAATACAATTCGGCATTAATGTGGCTGGGTATATGGGCGGTGTGCAGTATTGTGTTGCGGTTTACCTGGTGGAAGCGCTTACCTTAGCGTTAATAAATCATTGTATGAACTGTGTTGCCTCCGTGGTCGGTGTCCTCACCATAGCCGTCAGCTTAAGAAAATGCAACCCCGAAGGGGTGGCATTATTATAGCAAAACGGCAAATTGAGGAACAAAACCCTGAAGGGGTGACAGAATTTCCGCCGCCGTGGTCGGTGTCCTCACCGAACGCAATGGCAATCAAAAACGAAAGATGCATAACCAGGGATACAACAGGCAAAAAAGTTTTAAATATGAAATTGTTTATCAATCAACTGTCAGGTGTTTTTATGCTGTTGCAAATCGGATCTTCACTCTTTGCCCAAAAGCCGGTGGATACCGGTTATCGCAGCACGTATTACGACCAAAAGGTTACGCTGTTTCGCCTGCTGCCCGATACAAAGAATGAAATCATTTTCCTGGGCAACAGCATTACCGATATTGGCGAGTGGGCCGAAATATGGCAGAACAAAAAAGTAAAGAACAGGGGCATCAGTGGCGATAATACCTTTGGCGTGCTGGCCCGGCTGGATGAAGTACTGTCTTCAAAACCGGCAAAGATCTTTATCATGATCGGCATCAACGATATAGGCAAAGGCACAGCAGATTCGGTCATCATCAGCAATTACAATAAAATCCTAAACCGCATCATGCAGGAGTCGCCCAAAACAGCCATATTTGTGCAGAGTATACTGCCCGCCAATAATAATTTTACGGAGTTTAAAAACCATCAGAATAAGATGGAGCATGTAGTGGCGGTAAACACTGCTTTGCAGCAAATCTGTACCCGGCTGAAAATGGTGTATGTTGATTTGTACACTGCTTTTTTAGATGCAGAAGGCAAACTGGATAAGCAATATACCAATGACGGGCTGCATATAAATGGCTATGGGTATATGAAATGGAAAGAAATATTGCAGGAAAAAGGATACATGAAATAAAGGGTGTTTAATCAAACATTGCCAGCCCCAGCGGGGCGATATGTTCATAGCCCCAGCGGGGCGCAATGTCCATAGCCCCGGAGGGGCGATATGTAATTAATAATATGCACATAACAGCAACATTCATCGACGAAGTAAGCCACGACATTCCCCACCAGAACTGGGGTGCAGCTGAGTGGGCAAAGGATTTTGAATTCATGAAAGCCGCCGGCATCGACACAGTGATATTGATACGCTGCGGCTACCGGAAGTTCATTACTTATCCATCTGCCTATTTAATAAGCAAAGGTTGTTACCAACCGCCGGTTGACCTGCTGGAGTTATTTTTATCGCTGGCTGATAAACATGGAATGCAATTTTATTTTGGGTTGTACGATAGCGGGCATTACTGGGATACCGGCGACTTAACCAATGAAATAGACAGCAACCGTTTTGTAATTGACGAGGCATGGCAGCAATATGGCCATCATCCTTCTTTCAAAGGCTGGTACCTGAGTATGGAAATAAGCCGCAAAACAAAAGGCGCCATTGAAGCCTTCCGCTCATTGGGTATGCATTGCAAGGCAGTGAGCAACGGCCTGCCCACATTCATCTCTCCGTGGATAGATGGTAAAAAAGCTGTGATGGCTGCGGCTGCACAACTCAGCAAGGAAGAGGCGGTAAGCCTGGAAGAGCATGAAAAAGAATGGAGCGAAATTTTTGAAGGTATCAGCGGGGCCGTGGATGCAGTGGCCTTTCAGGATGGGCATATTGACTATGATCAGCTGGAAGATTTTTTCCGCATCAATAAAAAAATGGCTGATAAATACGGCTTGCAATGCTGGACCAATGCTGAAAGCTTCGACAGGGATATGCCCATCAAGTTTTTGCCAATCAAGTTTGAAAAGCTGCGGCTGAAATTAGAAGCAGCCCACAAAGCAGGGTACGACAAAGCCATCACTTTTGAGTTTTCACACTTTATGAGCCCGCAGTCGGCTTATGTGCAGGCGCATCATTTGTACAACCGCTACATGGAGTACATCAACGAAATAAAATAAGCATGAAGCAGATAATTTTATCAGTACTGTTATTGATTGTGTTGCATGTGCATACCTATGCGCAGAAAAAGCAGGCTGCCATAAAAGGCACCTGGGTTACCAATGTGGCCAGTGATGTATTGAAATCGAAGGAAAATATTATTGAGGCGGTAAAACTGTGCAAGCAGGGCGGCATCAACAATATATATGTGGTGGTGTGGAACATGGGTGTAACGATGTATCCCAGCGCAGTGCTGGAATCGTATACAGGTAAAAAGCAGTCGAAAGTATATGGCAGCCGTGACCCGATAAAAGAGATAATTAAAGAGGGCCACAAAGCAGGGATAAAAGTACATGCATGGTTTGAGTTTGGCTTTTCGTACAATTATGGCGACAGCAACTGCACGTGGCAAAAGCGTTACCCGCATTGGTTGGGCAGGGATGTGAATGGGAAGGCATTGCAGAAAAATGGTTTTTACTGGTGGAACGCCATGCATCCCGAAGTGCAGGCTTTTATGACAAAGCTGGTGCTGGAAGTGGTGCAAAAGTATAAGGTGGATGGTGTACAGGGCGATGACCGCCTGCCCGCCATGCCAGGCGAGGGCGGCTATGAAGATTATACCAAGGCCAAGTATGCTGCGGAACACAATGGTACACAACCACCTGCCAGCTCAAAAGATTCTTCATGGGTGCAGTGGAGGGCGGATAAGCTGAGCAGTTATGGCAAGCGGTTGTACGATACCATCAAATCTATCAAACCAAAATGTATCGTATCATGGGCGCCAAGCATTTATCCCTGGAGCAAGGAGCAGTACCTGCAGGACTGGCCAGCATGGCTGAAGGGTGGCTATGCCGATTATATCTTTCCGCAATTGTACCGCTACGATTTTGCAGCCTACAAAAAGATTATGGATGAGCTGAATACACAGGTGCCTGCCAATCTGAGATATAAAATTGTGCCGGGCATCCTTACTTCACTGGGCAACGGGTATTTAGTTAAAAAAGAGTTGCTGCAGCAGATGATTGAGTACAACCGTAAAAGTGGCTACAGCGGAGAATGTACTTTTTACTTTGAAACACTTCGCAGGCTGGGGATTTACTATTAGCTGAGTTTATACAAACAAATCATCCATTGTTACCTCATTTTGTACCAGTTGATGTGCATACTGGTTTTTTTCTACCCCATAGGTTGTAATGAAAGTAAGGAAAACCGATTTCCTCGTTTTGCTTACTGCTTTAAATAAGCTTATTTTTTTGCGCAGTTTTTCTGCATAATCTTTGGTGATTGTAAAGCTGTCAATACAAAATTTCGCCTCACAAATATTGATAACATCATCACGCCGGTCAATCAGCAGGTCAATTTGCGCAGAAGCTGTTTCGGTGCTTCCCCGCCAGGCGGCATGGTTGCTTAGTATGCCACTTATGCCCAGTGCTTTTTTAATGGGCAGTATATGGTCTATACAAATCTGCTCAAAGGTAAAGCCCTGCCATGTCCTGTGCAGTGGGTTATCCAGCAGGTTTGTCCATACATCTTCCCCCTTGTATTTACCGTTTTTAATAAAGGTGAAGTAAAAGGAGGTGTAGTAATCAGAGAGCCGGTAAATAGTGTTTTTCTGTTTGCT
The DNA here is from genome assembly GCA_031376295.1 of Chitinophagales bacterium. Lineage (GTDB taxonomy): Bacteria > Bacteroidota > Bacteroidia > Chitinophagales > Chitinophagaceae > Ferruginibacter. Next base: position 6,346 of record JANMDL010000850.1, on the reverse strand, counting down.
GTGCATGTCTGTGTAAGCCGTTATAAAACCGCTTTCCTCAAGGTCACGCAGTATCCTGGTAAGTGTGCCGCCCGATGTCATTCCCGGTTGCGCTGCAAGTTCGCTTCTCAGCAAGCCCTGTTTTTTAGCTGATAGCACTTCTACCGTTCTTTCGTACACATCATATTTTTTAAACAGCGACCGGTACAAGTTAAAAAATTCATTTTTCAGTAACCCTGTTTTTTCAAAAAAAAGCTGTTGTATATTTTGACCGGCACTTAACCCGGGCTGTACTGCATCAAGGTAGTAAGGAATACCACCTGTTGTCATGTACAATTGTATCAGCTGGTAACGGTTAAGCACAATATCCTTCCGCTGCAGCATTGTTTCTGTTTCCAGCAGGGTAAATGGTATTATTTTTATTTTTTGTGTTATCCTGTTGTGCAGCCCGCCGGTATTATTAATAAGGTTGTTCACCATCCATGATGCGGCCGAACCACAGGCTATCAGGATGATGTCTTTTCTGTTAGTGGCCCAACTGTTCCAAAAATGTTCCAGTGCCATAATGAAATCCGAACCTTTGGTGTCAAACCAGGGCATCTCATCAAAAAAAATAACTTTCTTATCATTACTATTCACCTGCTCAAGGTGTGCAATCAACATCTGTAAAGCCTGCAGCCAGGTGGTGGGTTTATTTAAAAATGCTATACCCGATTGTTTGGTAAGGCTGGTATGAAAGTTAAATAATTGCTGGTCTGTACTTGCATTTGCCAGTCCGGTAATCTGAAAACTGAAGCTGTAGCTAAAAAACTCTCTTATGAGGAATGTTTTACCAACCCTGCGCCGGCCATATACTGCTACAAACTCTGATTTGGCACTGTTGCAAATGGTGTTCAGCCTTTCCTGTTCTTTTTCCCTTCCGGTTATTGATGATTTATTTTGCATAATCAGCCAATTTTGCATAAAAATAGTTAATTCTGGCTGATTAAACGATATTTGCAGCCAAAACGGGTATAAATTTTATAGTTTTGGCTAATTAAAATATAAGTTGTTGAAAAACAGGCGATTATAAAGTTAGCTGCAATAAAATAAATCCGGCAGGCAAGCAGCCCTTTGCTAAAGAAAGCTATACTGTAATTGTCAAATCAAGGTACTTGAAAAATAGATACCACCAGGGTATCTTTGATTTTTGTAATGGATGCTTTGTTTAAAACTGCTGTTCCGGATGAACATATACAATCTTAAAAGTAGCTGCAGGGTTAAAATAAAAAATTCCCCGTTCAGCTTAAAAAATCACCTGTTCAGCGGGTTCTTTTTGCAGGATAATTTACTGAAAGCGATTTTTACTTTGTAATCAGTTACAATACTACTGTTGCTTGCAATGCAGTTCGGCAATTTAAAGTTTGGTAACATTTAAAACAAATTAATATGAAACAGTTAAGATTTTTAATTCCCCTTTTAGCAATTTTAATATTTTCCTGTAAGAAAACAAATGACACAATTGACAATGCTCCGCCAATAGCATTAACAGTTAAAGATGCTGATGGAAATGTTTATAATACCGTTAAGGTTGGCAATCAAATATGGATGACAGAAAATTTGAAAACCACTAAGTTCAATGATGGAACTCCCATTACAAAATATGAAAATGCTATGAATTGGCTTAGCCTTAATGCCCCACAAGCTTTATACCAATGGGCAGGAACAAGTAATATGAACAATGTTTACCATAATCCATTGCCTTTTGATTATTACGGAGCTATGTACAACCATTTTGCTATTGAAAGCGGTAAATTAGCTCCTGTTGGATGGCGAATTCCATCTGAGCAAGATTTTTTAATTTTAAAGAGTCACCTTACCAATAATGGATTTGCAGGCAAAGAAGGGTTAGCTTTAAAAACAAATTTTGGATGGGTTGCAAGTTCAGGAAATGGTAATGACGCCGTAGGCTTTAAAGGATTACCCAATGGTTATGTAAGTGCTTTTGGAAGTACAGTTTCCTTTGAAGGAATATGTAATTGGGCTACAACAAATACTAACAGTACAAACAAGACTCGGAGGATAGTAACACTTTATAATAAGGATTCTATATTAATTGACAATAGCGCATATCAGATTGGAGCAGGTATTAGATGTATTAAAGAATGACAAAGTATGGCAATTGTAATTTCGAAATTTGAATCATAAATAGCACTGTAAGCAACATTGGGTTTTGTACAAGTTGGGCAGAAGGAATAACAATCGGCAATTTAGTTCTATTGTTCTTTTGTTCGGGCTGGACAAGCAATTTTCAACATTATAATTTCAATCGGCAGCGGTGCCGGGCAGACGAAATTCTATTTCCCAACCTGCACAAAGCCCTGTTCGAAGTAACATTCAGAAAAACCAATCCAATATCAGTGTAAAGACTTTATTTTCAATATCCGATTTTAAAAAACCAATACACAACCAATCACTGGAACTGAAATTTTTAAATGCCCCGTAATTTGCGGGGTATTTTTTTAGCCAGCCTTTATCTTACCATCGCCTGTTCAGATAAATAATATCCCCGTTCGGTAACCTTCGTTTGTACAGCAGTTGGCAGCAAAATACTTTTACATCAGCAAAATAAGGAATAACAAATTAAAACTTGCAGCATGAAACTTTTAAAATCACTGGTGATAATATTCGCAGCTCATACATTGCTGTCGTCCACCTGTTCAAAAAATGATGATGTGATAACCCCCGGCAGTGGCGGCAACATTTCCGGTAACTGGAAAGTAACCCTGTACTGGGATAACAGTAAGGATGAAACGTATAAATTCAACGGGTATTCATTTATTTTTAACAGCAGTGGTGTACTTTCTGCGTTGAATGGCGGCACCACTGTAAATGGCACCTGGACGGAAACCAGTTCAAAACTAATTATCGATTTTGGTACACATCCGGTATTAAGCGACATGAATGATGACTGGCTGAAAGATGAAAAAACAACAGGCAGCATCAAACTGAAGGATGACAACCCCGCAAGAGACGAAAAACTCCAGTTTGTAAGAAATTAATCCCGTTTTTAACTATCCATATCAACTTATTCTCCTGTGAGCAGACCAAACAATTAAATCTCCTCAGGAAAACCAAAATTTAAGCCCCGCTTTTTGCCTGCAAAGCCGCATTACGAGTTAGTGCGGCTTTTTTGTATGCAGCCTGCCCTGGCTGGTACCTTTACCTGTTAGCGTAAATGTTGAATAATACCCGCCTGCGCCTTTCAATAATTTTTTTTTGGTTCAAATAGAACAGAATAATTATCTTTAATCCGTTCAAATCATTAAATCTTTCCACTATAAAGCCTGACTGACTGTGAAAATGAAGCGCTGCCGGTATTTCTGGTTAGCGGGGTCGTTTTGAATGGATAAGATAAAAGCGTAAACTATATTTTTAAATAAAAAAAACAACATGAATACCAGGGCTTTACTGATGCTGCTTGCCTTTTTGGGCTGGAGTTGGTTTACATGGAGCTGGTTGAGTGATAACAAGCAACAATGCTGTTTATCCGACCTGCCCCAAACACCCGCTGCCAATACCACTAACGCTGCAGTTGTAGCAAACAACCTCCCCCTGTCTTTTGCCTGGGGCGATAACAATCCGGTGCAGGGTAACGGTTACGGAGCGTATATAAAAGACAAAACCGCCGGATTGGCCGCTGGCGACTCATTATTAATAAGAACCTGGTACTACGAGGGTGAGCCCAACGGGGAGCAATTGGCCATTGAACGGGCTGAAAAGCTCCGGCTGATGCTTAGGGACTCAATAAAGGGTGGTATTAAAACCATAGTGGAAAAAAGAAGCCTGGCCGACAGCAGCTATAAAACACAGCAGTTTATTGCAGCCGACTTCAGCTTACTGCGTAATACCAATGCACCGGCGCCAATGGTGGAAGAAACCGATGTAAAAGTGATTGTGCGCTTTGCCACCAACTCAAATGCCAAACAATTAGAACCGGAAATTGATGCAGCACTCAACCGTCTGGCAGATAAACTGAAAGCCAACCCTGCTATGAAAGCCGTGGTAAGCGGCCATACAGATAATGTGGGCAATGATGCAAAAAACATGACGCTCTCCAATGGCAGAGCCGAATTTGTAAAATCGAAACTGGTAGAAAAGGGCGTAAACGCAGCCAACTTATCGGTAGAAGCAAAAGGCGAAACATTGCCCGTAGCTACCAATGACAACGAAGGCGGCCGCAAGTTGAACAGGCGTGTGGAAATTAACATTCAATAACATAATAATTATATATCATCATGCAATACTTACAAATAACTTTATTAGACATTCCGGTTTGTGATCTCAGTTGGTGGCATTGGCTACTGGCCATGCTTATACCCTTTTTACTGGGTTACCTGCTGCGCTATTTTTTAAATGGAAAATTAAAGTCGCAAATCGGCACCTTGGAAAGTGACAAAGCATCGCTGGAAGCAGATTTGAAAAAAGCAAAATCATTAAAAGTAGCAGCACCGGTTATAGCTGGTGTTGATAAAACCGAACTGAATTCACTAAAAGATAAGGTTAGGGATTTGGAGGCACACAATGCCAAACTTAAAGTAGATATTGGTGACGCACTGGCAGTAAAGCAGCAGTTTGCAGGCATTAATATTGATGCCATGAAGAAGCGCATTGCTGAACTGGAAGGCATAGAAGCCAAACTATCAGGTGATATAGAGTCGCACAAGGCACTCAATGCTTCCTTAACCGCCAATACCGGCGACCTTGATTCTTTAAAGGCAAAACTGACTGATTCACAGGTGGAGATAAGCAGGCTGAATGCACAGGTAAATTCGCTGAAAGCTGAATTTGGCGGTGTGGTAAGGGAGAATGAAAACATTAATGGCTTGCGCAATGATGTACGTGACCTGAGCGGAAAGGTTGGTGCCCTTACAGTAGAAAATGAGCGACTGAAACAACAGGCAGCAGCAGCAGTGCCGATAACCGATAATACTGCTGAGCTTGACACATCCAAAGCAGCATTGGCCGCCATTGAAAGCAGCAATGCTGCACTTAAAATCAGGATAACCGAACTGGAAGGCATCCTGGGTGGCCTGCAGGCATCGGCCAGCAGCGCAACAGCAAGTAGTGACGAAGCTGCCAAGGCCGCAGCAGAAGCTGCCGATGCCAAAGCCAAATTATCCGAAGCAGCCATAGAAGCCGGAAATCTTCGTCTGCGCCTTGAGCAACTGACTGCAGAAGCTGGTGGCATGAAAACACAGGTTAGTGGTCTGTCAGCCGAAAACGAAGACCTGAAAGCAAAACTGGTCGCCGCACAGGCAGCGCATGAAGCAGACAAGTTAAGTTTTGCCTCAGCTTCGCCAGTAGCACCAGCCGAACCGGTAGTGCCGGATGATCTGAAAATAGTAGAAGGAATCGGCCCCAAGATTGAAGAGTTGTACAATGCAGCAGGCATCTTTACCTTTAAGCAACTGATTGCTACACCGGTTGAAAAACTGAAGCAGATACTGGTGGATGCGGGCCCACGTTTTCAAATGCACGACCCTACCACATGGGCAGAGCAGGCACGCCTGGCCGATGAAGGAAAAATGGATGAGCTGAAAGCCCTGCAGGACAGGCTGAATGCAGGAAAAGAATAACAATCAAAAAACCAATAACTTAAATGCGGCTGTAATGGCCGCATTTTTTTTTGCCGCAGCCTCTGACGCTCTGGCGGGTGTCCTCACCCACCAGCTACAATTTGGAATGCACCCATTTGAAACCTATCTCATTTTTATATCCATAGAGTATTGTATTTTTACCAAAACAGAATTTCCATGCGCATCATCTCCTACAACGTAAACGGCATACGTGCAGCAATAAAAAAAGGATTTATCGACTGGCTCAAAACCGACCCGGCCGACATCATCTGCCTGCAGGAAACAAAAGCATCACAAGGTGATGTAAATGTAAAAGAACTGGAGGACCTGGGTTTTACGCACCACTGGTTCAGCGCACAAAAAAAGGGATACAGCGGCGTGGCCGTTTTTAGTAAGATAAAACCTGATAATGTACAGTTGGGCAATGGCCACAGTGCAAGCGATGATGAAGGCAGGGTGATACAGTTAGACTTTGGTGATATCCGCCTTATCAATGCCTATTTTCCATCGGGCACCAGCGGCGATGAGCGGCAGGCATTTAAATACGTGTGGTTAGATGAGTTTCACAGTTACCTTGATAAACTGAGGAAAAAATACCCCAAGCTGATTTTGTGTGGCGACTACAATATTGCCCACAACGAAATAGATATACACGACCCCAGGGGCAATAAAAAGAGCAGTGGATTTTTACCCGAAGAAAGAGAATGGATGACAAAGTTTTTAAGCAGCGGCTGGATAGATACTTTCAG
>JANMDL010000835.1:0-1756 GCA_031376295.1 Chitinophagales bacterium | reverse complement strand
ATTTCGATTTTATCATTCCTATTGGGACCAATGGTGATACCTATGATCGCTTTATGGTTCGTCAACAAGAGATGAAAGAGAGCATGAGTATTATTCGCCAAGCAATGCAGAAGCTTGATAAAATGGAAGATAAAACTACTTACCATGCTGATGTTCCTGAATTTTATTTGCCAGAGAAAGAAGACGTTTACAATTCAATGGAAGGATTAATTTATCATTTCAAAATTGTAATGGGCGAAATTGAGATGCCGGCAGGTGAAATATACAGTTCGGTTGAAGGCGCCAATGGTGAATTGGGATTTTATTTGATCAGCGATGGAGGCAGAACGCCTTACAGGCTTCATTTTCGCAGGCCATGTTTTATTTATTACCAGGCATATCCTGAGCTGATAAAGAACGGTATGCTGAGTGATGCGGTGATAACAATGAGCAGTTTGAATTTGATTGCGGGGGAGCTGGATGGATGATTGGTTGCACACAAAGGGGACAACGGATACCAAGAAACAAAGTGGTTTGCGTTGTAAACTTGTCCTCGTGGTTTCTTTGTGTAAAAAAATGAATTTGAAAAAAACACTGCGGACACAAAGGATATGAAGAAACAAAGTGAATTTCGTTGTGTACTTTGTATTCGTTGTTTCTTTGTGTGAAAAAAATATATAAATGGAAATTGCTTTTTCTTCAGACAATTTGAACAAGGTGGCGGAAATCATTTCCCGTTATCCGCAGGGCAAACAAAAGAGCGCCCTGCTGCCTGTATTGCACATGGCGCAGGATGAATTTGGCGGATGGCTGGATGTGCCTGTGATGGATTACGTGGCTTCGCTGCTCAGCATTGAACCGATTGAAGTGTATGAAGTGGCCAGCTTTTACAGCATGTACAATTTAAAGCCCGTTGGAAAATACCTGTTTGAAGTTTGCCAGACAGGTCCATGTATGCTGAACGGCAGTGACAATATCATTGACTATATCAAACAAAAGCTGAACATTAAAGCAGGCGAAACAACCGCTGATGGCATGTTTACTTTAAAGACGGTGGAATGTCTGGGTGCCTGCGGCTATGCACCAATGATGCAATTGGGCAAACATTACAGGGAGCATTTGACAAAAGAAAAAGTGGATGCGATAATTGAAGAGTGCAGGACAAAAGCGAATTGATGAAGTTCTTTGCTACAATATTATTTTTCTTCTTTGCTGCTGTTTCATTTGCACAGCAAACTGAAGAAGAAAAGCTTATAGCAACCGTAAAAGAATTTCATCAGGCGCTGGTAAATAAAAATACGGTTTCCATCAACCAGCAGACAGACAGGGCGCTGAGTTACGGACACAGCAATGGATGGGTGGAAAACAAAAAGGATTTGATGAGTGATTTGGAAAAAGGCGTCATCAGTTACCAGGGGTTTAAAGAAGATAGTATTACAGTGAGTATGAACGGTAATGTTGCCAACGTTCGGTTTAAAGCAGAAATAGAAGCAACAATGAATGCAACAAATAATATTTTTAAACTTTCGGTACTGGAAGTGTGGGTGAAGAAAAGTAAAAGATGGGTGTTGTTTGCAAGGCAGGCGGTGAAGGCACAATAGAGATATACTGAATCCCGAAAGCATTCGGGACGACGCCAATGAAGCAGATTAAAGAATAAATGTTCGTAACAAAATAAACTTAACAATCCCCTTCAGGGGTTGAGGTATATGGGTAAAAAATTATTATTAGCAAACGCACATGTTCCGGGCATTCGCAGCTTTGACGTATACCGCCG